>JBOGNS010000264.1:0-16960 GCA_050747305.1 Candidatus Acidiferrales bacterium
ACCTGATGCTGGAGGCGCGGGCCATCGAGCAGCCGATCCGCAAGGTGAAAATGGCTGAGAAGGAGCGGCGGCAGCGGCGCGAGCGTCGCGCGGGCAGCGAACGGCGGCGCGAAATGTTCGCGGCGCGCGACGATTACTCGATGACGGAAGAAGAAGTGGCGGAGTACGAAGACAAGATTCGCACGCAGGAAAAAGAAGAAGAACAAAAGCGCGCGCGACAACGCAAGTCGCTGGGCGAGCCGCGCAAGGATTAGCTACCCAGCCTTGCGGAAGTTACGCAGCGGTGCGGCGGCGGGTGCGCTGGCGCTTGTGGGCCTTGCGAGACTTGCCGAGGTGGGTGAGTTCAAACGGGCCGCGCGCGGTGACCATGATGATTTTGAGTTCGCCGCCCATCGCCTTTGCAAGGTCGCGGAGCGTGCTGACTTTAATGTCGGCGCGACCTTCGAGACGGGAGATGGCAACCTGAGTCACTTTCATTTTGCTGGCGAGGTCTTGCTGCGTGAGCTCGAGTTTCTCGCGCAGTTCTGACAGCTCCATTTCGGCAAGGTCCTGTTGCGCGAGCTCGTGCGCTTTCTTCTGCGCCTCCGGGGAAAGCGACTGCTTTACCGAATCACGGAACTTCATTTTACCCATGGCTTCACCCTCCTCGTGAATCAACTCCTCACGGCTAACGGCCCTTGCCCTCTTTCGGAATCTCCGCAAGTGATCTCGAGTTCCCATGCCATGGAGATTCTATAACACGCGAGTTATTACGTGTCAAACGCACGATTCGAACAGGCAGGAATGAGATGAGAGACAGCAAGCAGTCCTTGTCTGTGGCTCGGCGCCTCGGGGCAAATCCTACCTATCCAGGCGCTGATCGAGGAGGAGGAGGGTGCGGTAGAGGGTTTCGGCGCCGCGGGCCGCGTCGTCGGGCGCGGTGTATTCGCGCGGGGAGTGGCTGATACCGTCGCGGCTGGGGACGAAGATCATGCCGATGGGCGCGAAGTGGGAGACTTGCTGCGCATCGTGGCCGGCGCCGCTGGGCATATCGAGTGTGGAGTAGCCGGCGGCGCGCGCGGCTTCACGCACCGCGTCGCGAATGGCGGGCGTGGTGAGCGCGGGGCGCTCGTCGGCCACCAGCGTGCAATTGATCGCCACTTCCTCGGCGGCGGCAATCTCCGCGAAGCGCTTTTCAATGCGCGACCAGATGCGCTCGTAGTTGATGGCGTCCAGATCGCGCAGCTCCACCACAAACTCCACCATGCCCGGAATGATGTTGCCCGCGCCCGGCTCCACCTTCACGTAACCGACCGTGCCCACCTGCCGGCCCGGCTCGCGCTTTACTTCTTCCCGCACGGCGAGCGCAGCCTGCGCGGCGGCGAGAAAGGCGTCGCGACGCTTGTTCATCGGCGTGGTGCCGGCATGATTGGCGAAGCCGCGCGCGTAGCAAGTGCGCCACTGAATACCGACGATGCCCTCGACTACGCCGATGTTGATTTGTTTCTCGTCGAGGATGCCGCCCTGCTCGATGTGCAGTTCGAGATAGGCGGCGTAGGCGCCTTTGGGGATGCGCGCGTCTTGCAACTTGGCGGGATCCTGGCCGTAGCGGCGCAGCCAGTCGGCAAGTGTGGCGCCGGATTCGTCGGCGCGCTGGATCACATCGGGTTCGAGCAGGCCGGCGGCGGCCGTCGAGCCGAAGAGTCCCTTGCGGAAGTGGTGGCCTTCTTCGTTGGTCCAGATGATGACTTCCAGCGGATGGCGCGTGCGCACGTTGTGGTCGTTGAGCGCGCGGATTACTTCGATGGCGCCCATGCTGCCGACTTGGCCATCGAAGTTGCCGCCGTTGGGCACCGAATCAATGTGCGAGCCGAAGAGCAGCGGCGGGAGTTTTGCGTCCGTGCCTTCGCGGCGGGCGAAGATGTTGCCGGCAGGATCGACTCTCACCACGAGGCCTGCTTCGCGCATCAGGCCCATCACGTATTCGCGCGCGGCGAGATCCTCATCCGAGAAGCCGACGCGGGTGACGCCGCCTTCGAAGCCTTTGCCCGCTGGCCGGCCAAATTCCGAGAGCTTCTCCAGCGTGCCCCAGAGGCGCTGCTGATTGACGTGCTGCTGCGCGGCAGCGGGAAAAGCCCATCCTAAGAATGCTGCGAGAAGGATGAATCGTCGCTTCATGGATAAACCTCGCCCGGATGAAAACAAAGCGGCAGCTTCGCTGCCGCACTCCATAGGGTGCTGCGAATTATACGGGAAACGCGCGGTGTAGCGGCGACCTTTAGGTCGCCACGCCTGACTTCGCGGTGGCAAGGCAACGGCAAAGGCGACCCAAAGGTCGCCACCACATTGCGGGTCTCAGGGTTTGTTGGCGGTGGCGCCGGCGGCTTGGGCTTGGGCGCGCTTGCGGCGGAGCTGGCCGAGCAGGTCGTTGAGCTTGGCGGTGCGCTCGCGTTCAGGGACCAGGCGCAAGTAGGTTTCCAGCGAGCGCACGGCGTCGTCGTAGCGCTGCAGGTGGTCGTAGGCCGACGTGAGGTAGAGATGGAGGGTCGGGCGGTCGTCGCGCGTGTACAGCTTCGAGAAATCCGTGAAAGCGCGCTCGGCTTCCGCCCACTGCTTTTGCTCGAGCGCGGTCATGCCCAGGTACCAATGCGTTTCCGACGCGCCGGGGTTGAGCGTAGCCGATTTGCGCAGGGCGCGGGCCGCGTCTTCCAGCTTTTGATCCTGATAGAAGGTCCAGCCGAGCGCGAACTGCGCGCTGGCGGAATTGGGATTCACGGCGACGGCGCGCGCGGACCACGATTTGGTTTGCGCGATGTCGCCGCGCTGAAGATGCTCGATGGCCAGCCGGTTCAATGCGCGGAAAAAGTCCGGGAACATTTGCACCGCGCGCTCGAGCGCCAGCAGGCCCTCATCGGAATTGCCGGCGCCCAGCTTCTGAATAGCTTCGTTGTACGTGATTTCCGCTTCCGGCGGCACTTCTTGCAGGAAAATCGGTTCCGGCGATGGAGAGGCGGGCCGCGGCTGCACGGGGCTGTCAACAACGATGTCTGCCCGGCGGTGGGCATCGCGCTCGCCGGTGAGAATTTCCACGCGAACCGAGTCAGCCATTTGCGGCGGCTTGAGCTCGACGGTGACGTGGAAGGTGCCGGCGCCAATCTGGAAAAATTTGAAGTGGCCTTCGCGGTCGGTCATGGTGCGGTCCACTTGCATGCCGCCATCGGCCTTCAATACCACGGTGAGATGCGGGAGCGGATTGCCGCGGCCGTCGCGGATGTAGCCTTCCACGACGCCGGTGCCCTGCGCGTGCGCGGCCGGAGCTGCGCAAAGCATAAGCAGGAGCAGGGCCAGCAAGATGGCCGTCACCCGCATGGATGGAATGCCGCGGCGCATAAGGATTCCTCAGAATCAGGTTAGGCTTGCGGCTTGGCCGGAGTCAATGGGAATCGGCAAGAAGCAGGGCCGCCTAGCGCTGGGGAAACATCATTTGCTCGAGCATGTCGGCGCGGTCCTTTTCGTCGCGCGCGATGATGCGCAGCAGGTCGCGCACCGAGATAATGCCGTGGAAGCCGCCGCGATCGTCCACGATGAGCAGATGGTAGAAGTTGTGCTTCTCCATCAGGCGCAGCGCTTCGTCGAGCGGCGTATCTCTGCGCACCGTCACCAACTCGGTGCTCATGATCTCCGCGACACGCATCCACGCCGGCGGCTTATTCTCCGCCGCCACTTTGTCGGAGATGTCGGCCTGCGACACGATGCCCACCAGGCGCTTGCCGGCGTCGGTGACGCCTACCGCGCGCACGCCTTTCTCGCGCAGGTAGCGCGCGGCATCGTGCACGGTCATGTCACTCGGTACGGAGAAAACTTCGGTTCGCGTTCCAATCGCGTCTCCGACGTTCATCGTCCGCTCCTGCTTCGGTGGATATCGTGCTGCGCGGCCGAATGCAGCGGCGGACTTCAGCCCGCCATGTCTCCAAACGGTAGCGACCTGACAGTCGCCCCTACATGCGCTGGCTGCGCACTCGCCGGGGCAATTCGCATCTTAAGCCGCTTCGTATAGCAAGCGCAAGGGCACTGATGGAGGAGCGACCAACGCCGATCAAGAATCTCAGTTTCCCTCCTGAGCGCGTTTGATCCATTGCCTTTCCCGACTGCGATACGCCATCCCGCTTTTGTCGTCCAGTTCCCGATTTCTGTCAGCCTTGGATGACACCACCGCTGTGCCTGTTAGTGCTTTCGAGGCTTCATAGTGAGCGATAACACCGACTGGCTACTATTGAAGCTGCCTAAGGACGGCCAACGTCCTGTTGGCGTTCTGCTTGATGATAGGATCTTTCGATTTTTCATGCAGATCGTTCACATATCGAATCGCAGCGTCAACAGTGATCCACTGAGTAGGTTGAAAAGTCTCGATCCTCCATTGCGGGTCTCCGCTGGCCTCGCGCAGTGTCTTACCGTCTGGCGCAACTTCCCACCACTGTTTAGTTTCGACAGCTTTATATACCGCTCGAACTAGTATTGGGGCTCCAGGAAGGTGCGGTACCGAAGGGATGAGACGCCCCGTGGAATCCAGTTCTGCCCACCTTAGGTACTCAACAAAAAACTCCGCCTTGTTCCCCTTGGTCACTGGACCGTTCACAAAATAACTCTTGATAACGAAAATGGCCCCTTCCTTCGATGCTGCTGCGGGTCGAACAAACAAATCTGCGGCTTTCCGCCAACCTTCCGGCGTCAGTCTCTCGCCTTCAGCATCCATCTTGCAGAATCGCGCCAACACCGCTTCGGGTGATTTTTCTGGCGCCGGAGGCGATTGTCCCGGAATTGGTGCGAGGAAACGAGTCATCGCTAGCACTATCAGAAGCCACTCTATTGCTGACATAAGCTTTTCTCCTTGGACGGACCGTAACCCTCAACAAACACCGGGCTCGGAAGCACAAACAAGAATGGCTTCTTGATGCCCTGCCCACTGCAGATCTTGCTTTTGTCGCCGATGTTTTGCCGGTCAGCTTAGGCTTTGACTCGGTCCCCTACATTGCCGACCTGAAGCTTGGCAGCCGTCAAAACGCGCCGACCTTAAAGGCCGGCGCTACATCAGGAGCTTATGCAGCAGGCCTTCGAGGCGCGTGATTTCTTCGCGGCCCATCTGCGTGAATTCGATGCCCATGCCGCGACCGGGCCGGCAATCGCGCACCACGCCGGTGGCGAGGATCTCTCCGCCGGGCACTTCGAAGAGCATGCGCAGCGCGGAGCCTGCTGGCGCGGGATCGAGAGTGGCGATAAAGAGCCCGCCGCGGCCCACCGTGGGCGCGATAGACGTCTGTTTTTCCTTGCCCGATTTCCACGCCACGATCAGTCCGCGCGGCAGCTCGACGCGTTTGTGGCGGCGATTCGCGGGAGTCCCCGCCATATGATCCTCGCTGCGCAGAAGATTCTGCGCATCGCCGCCCAGCAGCGCGGCGGCGAGCAGCGCGTTGAGCTGCTGCTCGGTCTCGCGGTTCAGCGCATCAAACTCGAGGCCCATGCCTTCACCGGGACGCACATCGCGCACCACAGCATTGGTGAGGATCACGCCGCTCGCCCCGTCGAACAAAACCCGCACCGCGCTGCCCTCCGCCGGCGGCGCCGCAGCGGTGACGAACAGCCCGCCCTGGCCGATGATGCTGGCCGTACCCACTTCGCGGCGCCCGTCGCACTGCCAGGCGACCTTCAGCGCTTTGGACAAGGTGATGCGCGGATAGCGGCGGTTGCTACGGGCGGACTCGGCCGCCGGTTCATCCGCTTCGGCGGGCGAGACCACGGCAGGCGCCATCTCTTCGGTGTAGGCCGGCAGGTACTTGATCAGGGCAGGGAGATTGGCGCGCTCTTCGCGGCCCATGGGCGCATATTCCACAGTCATCCCGCGGCCGGGGATCACTGCGCGCACGGTAGCGCGCAGGCGCAATTCGTCACCGGGAATGTCAAATGCCAGGAACACTTGCGACTCCGGCGAGGCAGGATTCGCGGTGGCGATAAACAGCCCCGAAACGCCGATGGCCTGCGCCGGGCAAGTCTCATGGTGGTCGCCGATCATCCAGTTCACAACGGCGCCGCGCACCAGCGCCACCCGAAGCCGCTTGGGCTCCGGCGGACGGGCCTTTCGGACGATGGTCATGCACTCCCCCGGGGCACAGAAGATACCGCGCGAGCGGATGGGAGAAAAGAGGGATGAAGGACAGGAACACATGTACCACAGTCCTATTGCTGCTGCCCGATCAGAGGGCTAGCTTGGACGATGGCGTTGTGACAAAGGAATTCACGGAGGGAACAAATGAAGCGCACGGTAAAGGCCGGCTGGCTATTCGCGGGAATCGGCATGATGCTCGCGGCCGGAGCCCTTGCGGCCCCGCAAGGCAAGGCCAGGAAAGACTCCTCCACCCGAACGACCGGCGACAAAATCCGTGAGATATTGCCGGAAGCGGAGCGCGTCTTCACGCGGGAAGAAATCAACCTGGTGAAAATCTACTTCCGTGACAACCGCAGCGGCCTGCCGCCCGGCTTGGCCAAGCGCGAACAGTTGCCCCCCGGCCTCGAACGCCAGTTGCGGCGCAACGGAACGCTGCCGCCGGGTTTGCAGAAAAAACTCCACCCGTTCCCGTGGGAACTCGAGCGCCGCATGCGGCGGCTGCCCAGCGGCTACCGGCGCGTGGTGATCGCCGGATGCATCATCCTGATGAACGAAAAAACCGCGGTGATCTACGACATCATCCGTAACGTGATCGAGTAACGGACTGAGGAGGGTTCTGTAGGCCGCATACAGAGATTCACTTACCCGCGCGCTGTACCGACAAAGTAGTTTATCTTTTCTGCAACGCATTGCACATCCGCGCGGCGCCTCCGCACCGTTGTCCCGCCTAACGCGATAGCCCTCACCAAAATATTCCCACCCGGCGCGTGGCAGCACAATTGCACCTCTTTTCGCGCCTCATTTATGCGTCGAGCGTGATTCCGACCCGGCCCTGAACACCTCCGACCAAGGACGTTTCCTGTGCGCATGCTCACGCGAATTGCGCTGATGCTCGCAGCCGCCCTCCTTCTCCTCCCTGCAGTATCGGCGGACAGAATCCCCAACCCAAGATTCAACCCGCAGGCCGAGCGCGGAGTGATGCTGCCCGAGGGCGCCGGCATTCCGGCCACTATCGCGGGATTCGACGATGACCTTCCGCCCATCTGCGTGCGACCGGCGCATCCGCATTTCCCCGTATATCTCGAGGATGACGACGAACCGGCGTTCTGGGTGGATGACGGCGACGCGCCATTCGACGATGACCCGCCACCGCTGGATGAGCCTCCGTCGGGCGAGGGAGAAGGCGATGGCAAACCAGTGGCCGCCGTGCCGGAGCCGGGTACGCTGGCGTTGTTTGGCTCCGGGCTGATCGCCATCGCGATAGGAGTCCGTCAGCGGCTCAAACGACGCGGCTGGGTCGCCGGGCGGATGATACAGAGCAGTGGGACGTGCTGGCTACGCGGGCCCCGCCGGCGAAGCAAGGGCCGGTCCGCCGGCGCGGACGCGCGTCAGCAGCAGCCCGCCTACGACGAAGAGCGTCAGGATCGAAAGGATGGCCAGGCGCTGGTTGCCGCCGGTGGCGCTCGAGACGTGCCCGAAGAGCAGCGGCCCAATCACCGCCGCCGATTTCCCGCAGAGGTGATAGAAGCCGAAGAAATCGCCTTCACGGCCCTTGGGAACCAGTGACGCCATGAACGCACGCGACGCCGCCTGAATCGCGCCCAGCCCGCTGCCCGCCACCACCGCCACCACGTAGAAGTGCCACGCCGTCTCCACGAAGTACGCCGCGGTGACCACCGCGGCCCATTGCGCGAGCATCAATGACACCACGCGCTTGGGGCCGAGCAGATCGGTGGGGCGTGCCCACAGCAGCGCGCCCACCAGCGCGGACACTTGCACGATGGCAAACAGGATCACCAACTGCTGCGTTTCGAATCCCAGCGTGAGGCTGGCAAACGCCGCGGCCGACACGATCACCGTGTTGACGCCATCTTCGTAGAAAAAATAGGCCAGCAGGAAGCGCCGCGTTTGCTTGACGCTTACGATTTCGCGGAACGTGCGCGCCGATTCGCGAATCCCGCCGCGCGCCGCTTGCGCGATGCTCATCTTGGGCAGCGCGTCTTTCGGCAGCCACAGAAACGCCGGCAGCGAAAACCCGAAATAGCATAAGGCGATGGCAAGCCACGTGAGATGCGTGCCCAGCGGCGCCGCGAAGTTGCGTATCAGCCCCAGCGCCAGCATCAGGCCGAGCAGCGACCCGGCATAGCCGATGCCAAATCCCCATCCGGACACGCGGCCTTGATGGCTGGGCGGCGCAATCTCCGGCAGATAAGCGTTGTAGAAGACCAGCGCGCCCTCGAAGCCCACATAGGAAATCATGGTCACCACAAGCCCCCACACCACCATTCCCGGCTCGACCGTGGTATACAGCGCCACCGCGATCACCGAGGCCAGCGTGTAAGACGCCAGCAGGCGCTTGCGCACACCCGCGTAGTCGGCCACCGCACCCATCGGCGGTGAGGTGAGCGCCACAATCAGCATCGAGCCGGAAATCGCGTAGCCCCACCACAGGTCGCCCAAGCCTTCCTTGTTGCCGACGATCACGTCGCGGTAATAGACCGTCCACAGCACCGCCGGCAGCACCGCATAGAAAGAATTGGCGAAATCGTAGAGGCACCAGCTCGCAATGGTTTTACGATTCATGCGTTGCGGGAACTATACCGCAAGGGGGTAGGGTGTAGGGGATAGGGAATAGGGCCCCCAAAGTTTTCAGGGTTTATCTCGTGACGCCCAAATAGAACTCCTTAGTTGAATGCGATGATACAATTCCGCGCAATAAATCTCTCAAACTCGGGGAGCGATTTGATGCCAATCAGCTTTGCGTTCCGGATGTGCATGATCTGTGCGGCTACGTTCGTGCTCGTGGTTTCGGCCATGGCCCAGGAGAAGAAGTTTACGCCGACCAAGGGCGTGCAGACGTTTGCGGTGCGCGAGCCGGTGTTGCGCGTAAAACCCGGCGACGTGGTGGAAACCGAAACGCTCTACGGCGACTACTACGCCAAACCGGGCGGCGCGTGGCCGGGCGAAGTAGGGCCGTTCTACATCGAAGGCGCCACGCCGAACGATACGCTGGTCGTAAAAATTGTGCGGCTGAAACCGAACCGCGACCACGCCGTCTCCACGCACACGCCGGGCTTCATCAGCGCTCTGGCGGCGGACCGCTCGACGCGCATGCTCAACGAGCCGATCCCGGCGCGGCGCTACGTATGGCGCATCACCAACGACGGCGCGCGCGGCGTGCTGGATCTGGAAAAAAGCGGCAAGCGCATCGACGTGCCGTTGCGCCCCATGCTCGGGCGCGTGGCCACTGCCCCGGCGGGCGAGGAAGCGTTCAGCGGCCTGTGGCCGGGAAATTTCGGCGGCAACATGGATGCCAGCGACGTCACCCAAGGCGCCACCGTCTACCTGCCGATCTTTCACGAGGGCGCATACTTCTACTTCGGCGACGGCCACGCGCTGCAAGGCGATGGCGAATTCTGCGGGTCAGGGCTGGAGACGACCATGGCCGTGACGTTCGAGTTTCAACTCATCAAGGACAAGAAAATCGCCTGGCCGCGCATCGAAAACGAAACGCACATCATGACCGTAGGCAGTGTGCGCCCGCTCGGTGATGCGCTGCGCATCGCCGGCGTCGAGATGGTCGAGTGGGTCGCCGCCGACTACGGCCTCGAAAAATGGGATGCGTACCAAGTGGTATCACAGCTCGCAGAAATCCGCGTCGCCAACATGGTGGACCCGAACTACACGGTAGTCGTGAAAATGCCGAAGAAGCTGCTGCCGAAGAAATAGGGAGGCGGAAGTCGGAAATCAGACCTCAGAAGTCAGAACCAAGAACAACCCCGGAGATCCTTCGCTGCGCTTGATGACAGCACAAGCGATTTTTCACCATGCGGTCCCTTCGGCGGCCTGAGGATGCAAGCAGTGGCCAACTTTGTACCCAACCAAGCTTCCGCTACGCGGAACCAGGCTGCCTATCAACCGGCGCCCGTGGCGGCGCTGTAACCCAGCCAAATTCCAAGGCCGCCGAACAGGAAGGTGGGCGCCCCCAGGCCGCTTTCCAAGTAGCCTTCCGCTGCCCACCAAAATGCCGCGATTGCCACTAGCCCGTAGAGGAAACGCTTTACCGTCTTTTGATTCATCATATCCATTCTACGCGCACTCCGACATGATTAGAACCTGCACACTGTCCGACGCACATCGACACCGACGATTACGGCAACGTGAACGGCGTGCTAGGCAAACCGGCTGCACGAATCGCGCATCTGTACTCGACAGAGCACGCACTGCCGGAGGTAAACGCCCATGCCCATGCCAAGCAGGGTTCGTGAACCCACTATGCGGAACACTGTTCAGTGCCTCTTGTTTTGCGGCGCCGCCTTGCTTCCTATTGCCGCTGCTGGGCAGGCCTGGAACAAGCCGCCGCAATCATGGAAGCTCGACGACACCTACCGAATCTTGCAGGACTCGCCCTGGGCACCGGTGAAAGCGGAGTTTAGAGCTGAACTGGTGTGGATTCAGCGGCACACCAGCCCGTTGACGCGCCAGCCGAGCCAGCTACCGGAAGGACCCACTGAAGAAGTGCGCGCGGTAAAGCTCGCGTCCCGGGCGCGGCCGCTGCCGGCGGTCGCGGTTCTCTGGCGGTCAGCCAGGACAGTGCGCCTGGCGCAGCAGCGCCAGCAGCAGTTGCGCGGAGAGCTCCCCGCGAACGCCGCGCTGCATGCCGAACCTCTCGACACGTACGTGGTGAGGGTCGAGGGCGGCGAGGCCCTGCGCATCCTGCGCGATGCCGGCGAGGATCTACGGGCCACGGTTTATCTCCATGTAGCTTTCCGCGGCCCACCAGAAGGCCGCGACAGCCAGGATCGCGTAAAGAAAGCGCTTTACGGTTTTCCGATTCATTGGCTCCATTATACGCGCGCTGGAATCATGTGAGGAAACCCAACAGAAGAAGACTAACTAACTGCTTCCGTCGCAAGAATCACGTAGGGGCGGGTTTATCCCGCCCGCCCCGATTAAAGACATGCAAGATGGGCCGCATAAAGCCGCCCCTACGGCCAGGAGACACGCAATTTTGCGGCGGAAAGCAACCTTGTGGGAGAGGTTGGCGTCAACGAGGAGTTTCACCGGCGTATGTAGGGAAGTTCCCTTTCAAGGAGAGCCTCTGCGGCAAAACGCAACGCTTCGCGGATGTCCTCCGCCTCAAGATCCGGGTAGTCGTCCAGGATTTCTTTCTCCGTCATGCCCTCAGCGACCATGCCAACCACAGTTGCTACGGGCATTGTGTGTGGACTTGCACGCCCCGTGGCCCCAAGATACCGGTTATGCAAATGCTTGCGTACAAATCCTAAGTTGATAACCGGGCACCATTCCCGTCCTACTTATCCCTCACTTTCCAAAGAGTTTAGGTGGCCCACCCGTTGGCAGGCGAATTGCTCTCACCGCGTTGGGTGTTTTCTGCTTTCTGGCCTTTGGGGATCTACGATTCGTTCAGAACTAGGAGAAGCTATGCGCAAATTTGCTGTCGGCGCGGTCGTATTGGGCTTGGTTTTTTTCATGCAGACGCCGGCTTTCGCGGACTCTGTGACCAGCGTGAGTTTGCCTGAATTCAACGGGACGCCCATTGGCTCCGCCGGGCCCTTTCCGCAGCCCTCAGTTACTGTCGGGATATTCACGTTTCTCATTCCGCCAGGGGATGTCATCACTGCCGCAGTACTGACCGGGACGTTCGGAAACTCCTCCAGCCAGTTCAACGGCAGCTCGGCTGGCGTGGATGTCTTTCTAAACGGATTGCTGGTAGCCCAGTGCGTTATAGGAACACAATGCTGGACCGGTCCGGGTCCCAACGCATGGAGTTTCACCCTCAGTCCCAGTCAACTAGCGCTGTTGGGCAGCGGATCGGCGACGCTGACCGCTATTCAGACGAGTCAAACTACCATCCGTTTGGGAGTCACGAACCTGACGGTTGCCACCACCACGGTGGTTCCCGAGCCAGCCACGCTGATCATGTTTGGTTCTGGAATCGCGGCGATTGGCGGCATCATGCGCCGGCGCCGGAAGGCATAACCAAGAACGGTTTCTAGCGCGCGCCATCCGTTGAGAGCCTCAGCGCGAGGGCCTATCCTCAATGACGAGCTCCTGCGAGCGATAGCACCCGGCGTTTGAGCGACGCTCATTCGCCCGGCCGGGAGCTGCGTCGCGTCTCTCCCACTCTCCCACCTGTGTCTACCAAGTGATATTTAGTTTGGCGGCGTAGCACCCAGTCGATCCTGCCGTTGACGATGGCGGCATCCTCCTCCTGCCCGACCCACAATTCCTGCCCGCCCCATTCGGGCACCGCAGTAACCGCAGCCAGTTCGATGGAGAACCACATATTGCGCAGCACCGGCACATCGCCGCGCCCGGGCACGCCTTGCTGGCGGTCCCACAGGCCGATCAGCGGGCCGGCGCCATGACCGTGATCGCCGATCGGATGCGTGTACACGCTGCCGTTGATTCCCGCGGCGCGCATCGCTGCGAGTGAGTCGGCGAGAACGTCGTTACCCGTGCGGCCCGGCTGGATGCGCTGCATCACGATGTCTTGCAGGCGATTCGCATTTTCCAGCGCGCGCTGGATACCGGCCGGCGGCGCGCTTTCGCCCTCGCGCAGCACGTAGCCCATGTGCTGCGTGTCGGTGGCCAGGCCCAGCGCCGTGAGGCCGAAGTCAACGTGCAGCACATCGCCGCGCTGGATCACCGTTCCTTCCGTCATGCCGATGGGCGAGTCGCGCTCCATGCCTTGCCGCTGCACGCGCACCGTGGGATGAAACCATGTGCCCAGCCCTTGCTTGTGCAACTGCTGCCGCAGCCACCACACCACGTCGGAGTTCGTAGTGACCCCGGGACGGATCACTTCGCTCGAAAACGCGCGCGAGATGAGATTGTGTACGGTTTCCATCATCCGGCGATACGCGGGCAGCATCTCGGGGATGCGCGTGGCGATGTATTCCAGCGGCAGCAGCTCCGCGCGCGTGATGCGCGCCTCCCATTCCGGCCCCAGCGCGTCGCGCAACTGCTGCCACTCGCCGGCGGAAAGCCCGTCGGAAAATGCGTGCGTGTGCGAGATGTTGACGGCGATGGAAGCCGGGTCGCGCTCTTCAATCACTTTGCGCAGCAGCGCCCACTGCCCTTGGCCCCACAACTCGCGTGTCTCCACTTCCGGGTCGCGATAGACGGTGTAAAGCCCGCCTTGCGAACTGCCGCCCAGCGCCAGCCGCTCGAGGCCTTCGCGCTCGCCGCGGTCGTAGAAAACGTAAATCGTGCGGCGGCGCGCCGCGAAGGTGGTGGGCGACACCAGCGAAAAGAAGGCCGGGTCTTCGTTGTACTCGCGGCAGATGATCAGCCACATCTCGGCGCCGTGCTTGCGCATCAGCTCCGGCAGCACGCGCTCGAGCCGCAGCTTGACCCAGTCCTGCTGGATCTTGGCTTGCGCGCGCAGCGGCAGCGTGTGCGGCGCGGGCGGGGGAGTCTCCACCGCTTTCGGCGGAGCCTCCTGCTTCGGTTGTTGGGCTCGCGTGGCAAATGGCGTAATGCTTGTGGCGGCAAGAAGTACCGCCAACAGGCGACTGGGTTCTTTGAAGTGCATCGACTTTTCCTTGAGTGATTGTTTCCGAGTTCCGAGTTCTGAGTTCCGAGTTCTGAGTTCCGAGTTCTGAGTTCCTTCCTTCCGCTATAATTACAGTTTCGATGGCTACTTTCCACATCGAGAACTTCGGTTGCCGCGCCACGTGGGCCGATGCGGCAGCCATCGCGCGCCAATTCAGCCAGCGCGGCTACGCGCGCGCGGGGCACAGCGCGGCGGCGGATGTGCTGGTGCTCAACACCTGTACCGTGACGGCGGATGCGGACGCCGGCGCGCGGCAAGCCATTCGTCGCGCGCACCGCGCGAACCCGTCGGCGCGCATCGTGGTCACCGGATGTTACGCGCAACGCGCGCCGGAAGAGCTGGCGGCGATTACCGGTGTCTCGCTAGTGGTGGGCAACTCGCACCTGACCGAGATTGCCGCGCTATGTGAGGCGCGGGGCCATTCTCCCGCGCGAGAGAACGGCGGCGCTTCGCTCGCCTTCGGCGAGCTCAGCGTAAACGAGCCGCTGCACTCCACGGGGTTCGTGCCACTCACGGCGTTCAACGGCGAAGCGGCATTGCGTTCGCCGTCGCACGTGGCCGCCGTTATCGCCGGTGATATTTTTGCGCGAAAGGAACTTGCGCTGGCCGATGCAGCGTGGGGCGATGAGGCTTGCCGCACGCGGCCGGTGCTGAAGATTCAGGATGGTTGCGACCAGCGCTGCGCCTACTGCGTGATTCCGTTTGTGCGCGGGCGCAGCCGCAGCCTCGCCCCAGCGGGCGTCGTGGCGGAGGTGCAGCGGCTGGTGGCGGGCGGCGCGAAAGAGATTGTGCTGAGCGGCATCAATCTCGGCAGCTACGGCCGCGATCTCGCCCCGCGCTCCGATGCATCGGGGCGGCACGCCGGCCTGATCGAGGTGCTGCGGCGCATTCTGGATAAAACTTCGCTGGAGCGGCTGCGCCTCAGCTCGATTGAGCCGATGGACGTGACCCGCGACTTGCTCGATTTGTTCGCATCCACCGATCGCCTGGCGCGGCATTTCCACATCCCGCTGCAATCCGGCTCAGACCGCCTGCTGCGCGCGATGCATCGCTGGTACAAGGCCGCGCACTACGCTCAGCGCGTGAAGCTGGTGCGCGAGTTGCTGCCCGGCGCGGGCATCGGCGCCGATGTGATTGCCGGCTTCCCCGGTGAAACGGATGAAGACCACCGCGCGACGATGGAACTCATCGCGGCGCTTCCCTTCACTTACTTGCACGTGTTCTCGTTTTCGTCGCGCCCAGGCACGGAGGCCGCGCGGCTGCTCGAGCAGGAACGCGCGCCACAAGTGCCGCCTGCGGTGGTCAAGCAGCGGGTGCATGAATTGCGCGCCCTGGCCGCCGCCCAGGCTGCCGCATTTCGCGCCGCACACGCCGGACACACGCTGCGCGCTCTCACATTACACACAAAAGGGGAAGATGCCCGCGGCCCGTGGACCGACGCCATCTGCGACAACTACCTGAAAGTGCGAGTCCCCGGCCACCAGCCTGCCAATCAGTGGCGCCACGTTGCGCTGGACAGAAAATAGAAAATGGAAAATAGAAAACAGGAAAATTGCGCCCTCCGGGCCAGCTAAGCGCGTGCCAGCGGATACGCAAGCTCTTTTCTCTTTTCTATTTTCCATCTTCAAAGATGACTTGCGCGAAGGCGGTGTTGCCGGAGTGGGTGAGGCTGAGAGAGATGTTGCGCACGCCCATGAGGTCGGCGATTTCGCGCGCGCGGCCGGAGAGCGCCACGGTGGGTTTGCCTTTTTTGTCGCGCTTCACTTCCAGGTCGACCCAGCGCACGCCGCCGCTCCAGCCGGTGCCCAGCGCTTTCATCGCCGCTTCTTTAGCGGCGAAGCGCGCGGCGTAACGTTCGAATTTGGAGCGATGGCGTTCGCAGTACGCAATCTCGTCCGCCGTGAAAACCCGCCTGAGAAAGCTTTCGCCCCGCCGCTTGATCACGGCTTCCATGCGGTCCACTTCGGCAATGTCCACTCCCAGCCCGACAATCATAGACATCGAAACTCGAAACTCGAAATTCGAAATTCGCACTCGCGAACGCACTCCTTGGGGCCCATTTCGATAAGTGGGAGCACGATTTTCGATTTTTGAATTTCGATTTCCGATCCTTCACACACCGGCCGCTCCAGCGGCGCGCGGCCGCGCAGGCGAACTGGACGACAGCACTTTCGTCCCGGCCGGTTTGCTGGGCCGGCCGGCTGCATTTCTTTCTTGCAACCCAGTTCGGCGCGCCAGGCAGGTTCCACGTTTGCGCCGTGAACCCGGCGACTGTAACCTGAGCTTTCAGCGCCGCAGCAGCATTATACGCTCGCGGGCGCGCAGGCAGCGGCTCGAGGCCGAGGACGAGTGGGAGTAGCAAACAGAAAAGAAGACTGGCTGATCCGCCGCGCGGGCGGCGCGCACGTGTTGCAAGCGGCGCGACTCGCAAAGTTGCGGTGGTTGGCGCACGGCTTCAGTACGCGCGTGGGCGGCGCAAGCAAGTTGGATGGCGCGCACGCGCTGAACCTCGGCTTTGCACAATGGGATACGCGCGCCAGCGTCGATGCCAACCGCAAGAAATTCCTCGCCGCGTTGAATGGCCCCAGCAGCAGGCGAGCGGGGGCGCGCCCGTTCGACCTGGTGACGCTGCGGCAAGTACACTCCGATGTGATCCACGCCATCGCGGAGAAACCAGTCGAAGCGCCGAAGGGCGACGCAGCCATCACACGCGCGCCCGGCTTGCTGCTGGCGGTGCAGACCGCCGACTGCCTGCCGATTCTGCTGGTGGATGCGAAGCAGCGCGCGGTGGCAGCGGTGCATGCCGGCTGGCGCGGCACGCTCGCGCGCATCGCGGCGAAAACGCTGGGGCGCATGCAAATGCAATTCGGCACGCGCCCGGCCGACGTAATCGCCGCCATCGGCCCAGGCATCGGCGCCTGCTGCTACGAAGTGGGGCATGAAGTAGTGCAGTCGTTCGCCTCGCAATTCACCGCGGCGCGCGAGTGGTTCGCCGTGCCGCCCCGCTCCGGCTTCCAGAAATACGCGCCCAGCTTCGATGAGCTGGCCACCGGCGTCGAGCCCATGCCGCTGAAGTGGCTGACCATGGCGCCGCCGGGTCACGAGCCGCCTCCGCCGCGCATGTATCTCGATTTGGCCGCCGCGAACCGCTGGCAGTTGCTCGAGGCGGGCATCGCAGCAAGAAACATCATCGCCAGCGCGCTGTGTACCGCGTGCCGCACAGACTTGCTGTTCAGCTA
>JBOGNS010000265.1:0-4638 GCA_050747305.1 Candidatus Acidiferrales bacterium
GCAGTGCAAAGAGGTCTGACCTCGACGGAAGGGCCAGTCTCACCAGCAGGTTCAGTGACGATGAGTTGGACGATTGGCAGCAGTCTGCCATGGGTCGTCGTCGCAGCAGCGTTCAAGCCTGCGCCGACTGTCGCGCCCGTGCGCCGTCCGGCCGTGTGGACCGACGCGTTAGGTAGCTGGGTTCTTCGTGCATCGCAGACAGGCGAAGCGGATCTATTGAAAGGGTTTGAAGTGTCCGGAATCGTAGGCCCACGTTGCAGAGAATCTGCGGTGCATCTTGATCCGCCAGTGGCCATCCGCTCCTCGGTAAGCCTCGCCAGAATGGCTAATTAGATGATCCGGGTCGCGTGCATGAAAGGCATATGCGGATTTCGAAACCATCCATTCGTCCACACTAACGCGACGAACGCGGGTATCGGGTAAGCCATCCAATACCAATAGGCACTCAGTGATGCGTTTTCGCAAGAGGAGCGCTTCACAAAGGCCATTGCTGAATAAACCTGCCACACCAATGCGCTGCGGCGTCGTGATGGCTACAAAACTCGGAACGGTTGGCACCGACTGGACAATATTTTCGGCAGTCTGCGCGGCAACGATCGCGGGTTGATAACTTCGGTCGAGATGCGACATCGTGAACAGCATCGAGAATCCAACCATTGTTGCCACCACGTAGCGCGCCCGGCTGCTGGCCATCCAGATCGCGTAGAAAATCAACATGGGGTAGGTATAGCGGCCGCTATCTCTGGCCGACAGGATTAGCAGTGGCACGAGTCCCAGCACCCAAGCTGCGAGCCATCGCCGCTCACTTTTCCATAGGACATAGATCGCCGCGACGTTCAGCACCGCGAAGGCGATCACATTCTGCCGGAAAAAATCAGCGGGCGCGAGTGGGCTAACTAATAGCCACTTGAAGGCCGGGACAGGATTCATGAACCACGTACCGATACCTCCCAATACAGATTTGCGCACGATCAGGTAAAGGCCCATTACGGCAAGCGGTTGCAAGTTGTTCCAACTGAGCTTGCGGTCGCGTAACGCGGTCAGCACTGAGAACACGACAGGAATGAAAACTGGCGTCTCTTTGGAGAATAGAGCAAGGGCCAGCGGCAGTAGATACCATCGTCTGCGTTTGACCCACAGCAACAAGGCGATGGCGACGAACATTCCGGGCACAGCGTCAGAGCGGTTGTCCATCGATTGCCCAACAAGCGCAGCCCACGAGAGCGCGGTAGCGATAAACACGCCAGCAAGGAAGCCTGAAGCCGGCCCGAATAGATAAGCCGCGATCCAGTACACGCACAGGACAGTTACGGCGTGTATGGCGATATTTGTCGCGTGATACCCGCGAACGTCCCAGCCAAACAGGTGCCAGTCGATCCACCACGTGAGCTGATTCGCGGGGCGATAGAAGTTGCTTGGGCGCGATTGCTCCGCCGACCAGCCGTAATGCTGGCTATGAATCGCTTGCTGCCCTTGAACGAAAAACTCCCAGGGCGCGTACTTGGAAGCGCGCAGTAGCTGCGGGTAATCGTCGTTCCGGAACGGACCATTAAGGGTAGGAGCACCGAGAGCAATTACGAAGCAGACGAGGATAGCTGGCCGCATCGCACGAGTCATGCGCGGGCGATTATAGCCCGTGAAGGACAACGGGCCGAGTAATATTCAGATTATTTGCTAGGTAATGCGGAGGCAACAGAATTCGCCTGCGGACTGCACCTCGACGCCGAAGCGCTCGCGCCACAGCGCGATGGCCTGCTGCTCTTCGGCGCGCTGGGCGTCGTCGAGCAGCACCTGCGCCCCGCGGATGCGCTCATGCATCACCGGCAGCAAGCCGTAGCGCCCGCCGGGGGTGCTGACCGCGCGGGCGGCCCGTCGCACACCACCAGCGAGAAACTCGACGGCAGATCCACAGGCAGCTCGTACCAACTGAACTCCCCGTAAGACTTCAGCGGCGCGTGCCGCAGGTGCACGCGGCCCGCCAGGCCATGCCGCCGCAGCGTGCCCTGCAATTTCTCCAGCCACTCGCGCGAGTGCTCCAGCGTCCACACCTGCCCATCCTTCGCCACCGCCGCCAGCACGATGGTACTCAGCCCGCTCCCGCATTCCAGGATGTTTCCCTGCTGTTGACTGGCAGCGGCCGCGACGGCGTGCAGGTAATCGACATCCGCCACGAACGAGTCGTTGTTCCAGCCGAAGCGCAGACGGGCCAGCGCCGCGCCCGGGCGGGAGTGGTCTGGCGCGGTGCAGCTCGCGTATCGCGATGGGCAGCACCAGCTCAGAGGCGCGGCAGCGCAGCCACCACCGCACTCGGTAAGGCACCAGGTTCATACGCGGGGAGCGTCTTATCAGCATTTCACCGCCACTGGCAACCGATAATTTCTGGGAAGGGTACAGACCGGGGGCGGATGCCTGACAGATGAAGGAGGAAGCCGATCTACCCTCGAATGCTTGCGGCTATTGCATGAATTTGCTTCCCGATGGCCTGCCGCATGGCTCGGGGCAGGAGGTCGCTGTATTCCAGCGCTTTCCAGGCTTCGACAGTTCGCTCGGCGGTCTCGACGGCAATCCGCCACAGGGGGCTTGCCGGGAGGCGCGCGGCATCGGCGAAACGCCGCATCTGGTCCGCAGTAATCTCGCTCAGGCTGCGGCTCCCCCCGAAACTCAATGCGAGTTTGTCATGCGGGAGATACGGAAGCGTTGCCACAAGATCATAGGCCGGCGAAAGAACCGGCGTGCGGCGATCCGGGTATAGGAGTGACCAGTTCTTCAGATGCATATCCGCGTTGCCGATGAGCACCGCAAAAACCAGGCGGCGCACGAATTCGTAGGCGCCGTCCTGGCCGGTTTCTGCCCATAGCACGGAAGCGATGTTGGCGTAGCTGCGGTGAGCATACTTATCCTCGGGAAACAGCCCAAACACTTGTGCGAAGTCTTCCATGTGAATGGGCTGTCCGCCAGCCGTGCGGTCGAACCGCTGTACGGCGAGCGCCGTGCCTTCGATAGAGAGCGCGTCCTGCGGCAGTCCGCCTATCTGCACGATATCAACTAGGCGGGTTGGCGGCACGGTGATGCCGACGCTGCGCGCCAACTCCAGCATCACAAATTCATTCTCGGGCACCAAGGGAAAGCGAGTGGAAGGGAGCTTTACAATCCAGGACCCGCCCATGCCGCCGGCAGGAATCGTCAAACCGCCCGAAGTTTCCATCACGGCAGAAAACTTCAATTGCACGCCTGCCAGCGAGAACCGCAGCGCAGTATCGGGAAGAGATCCAGCACCGGCACCACGGCCAGCACCTGCAACCTGAAGATCGCCTGCAGGCTGCTCAGATTCCAGAGGCGCCGCGACTATGGCCCCGGGAAGGTCGGCGCCGAGAGCCGCCAGAAGAAAGAACTCGCGTTCCGGTTTGACGCCGGCGCGCACGGCAAGGTAGGTCCGCAGATGTCCTTCCGGTAGCAGGTTTGAGAAGAAGGGCGGCACCCGCGCGGTTACGGGGCGCACAGCGGTAAGCAATCCGCCGGTACGGCTCTTGAAGGACAGGCTGAGAGTGGGGCGCTCAAGGTCATCGATGTAGTCCTGCTCGAAGGCAAAGAGCTGGCGGTCCCCGGCCAGTCGATTGATGACGCCGATCTGCCGGCCATGCAGCCGCACGGCGAGCGAGTTGAGCTTGCGCAAATCAACCTTCATCGCGCTAGCGCCCTTGTACTACTAACATTCGAAATCTTTGCATGGCGCGACGAATTTCGAGCTTGTTCGCTTTTTGCTTTTCCTTTTTCCTTCTTACTTTTGCCGTTTTCCTTTTTCCTTTTGCCTTGCGCTCTGCGCCACCGCGTCATCCTTGGCCTCTCCTTCCGTTGCGGCTCTGCCGCGCTCTGCTTCCTGCTCCCCGTCATCGGCGTAGAGCGGTCGCTCGTCATCCTGCAGCGTGGGGTGCCGGCGGTGGTCGCGGATCAATGCCTGTAGAGCGGGAACCAGCGAGCGCGGAACCAGCAGGAGGTCATGATCAAGCACCCGGACGAAATCCAATAGAGTGTCGAAGCGCGGCACAATCTTGCCGGATTCGATGCGGGAAACATGCATCTGGGGCAGGCCGAGGCGCCGTCCCAGTTCGGCTTGACTCCAGCCACGCTTCAGCCGTGCTTGCTTCAGTTCCCGGCGCATCTCTTCGGGAAGGGCCCGCAGGCGCAAAGGCGCGATATGTTTTATTATATGTTTTGGCACGCACGATATAATATGGCATATTTTTGTCGAATGTCAACTCCATATCTTCAGACATATAGTGCTCCCGCCGGGCATATAAAATAACATATTGACCGGGAAATGCCAGCGGCCATTCCACCTTCGGCCTTGAAGCCCTGAAAAAAAAAGACTTGTTTGTTGCGCGGGCGGGCTTTGCCGGACTGCTTTTGTCCCACGAATCGTGCAAACGAAGAAGATGTAGAAATGCCTACAAAACGCTTTCCGTCCAATTCTCGAGGATGCCTTTTACCTTGCCCAGGAATTGGTGGGACACGGCGCCATCGACCACGCGGTGGTCGTAGCTCAGCGTGACGTACACCATCGAGCGGATGGCAATTGCGTCGTCGTTACCGAGCGCGAGTTCTCTCGCGACAACACCACCGGACGCGAGTTGCCTCGAA
>JBOGNS010000266.1:0-2789 GCA_050747305.1 Candidatus Acidiferrales bacterium
CTATACGCGAGTGGTCGCCGGCAAATGCGTGAAGGTGCTGGCGTGGTACGACAACGAGTGGGGCTACTCGTGCCGCTGCCGCGATTTGGTCAAATTCATGGCCGCGAAACTGTAGAAGCTCACAGTCGACAGGTGACAGCTCACAGTCCAAGCGTGGCCGTATTACTTTCTAGCTGTAAGCTGTCGGCTGTAGACTGTCGGCTGTCAGCTACATGAAAAAACTCTCCATCAAAGACCTTGCGTTATCCGGCAAGCGCGTCTTCATCCGCGTGGACTTCAACGTGCCGCTGGAAGGCGCGCGCGTTGCCGACGACACCCGGATTCGTGAGACGCTCCCCACGCTGCGCTATGCCATCGAGAAAGGCGCGAAGCTTGTCCTGGCCTCGCATCTCGGCCGCCCGAAAGGGCAGCCCAACCCGAAGTACAGCCTGCGGCCGGTGGCCGACACCTTGTCGGCGCTGCTCGATAACCAGGTGATCTTCTCGTCCGACTGCGTGGGCGTGGAAGCGGAATCGAAAAGCAAAGGACTCGGCAAGGGCGATGTGCTGCTGCTCGAGAATGTGCGCTACCACGCCGAGGAGGAGAAGAACGACGCGGCATTCTCCAAGCAGCTCGCGGCCCTGTGCGATGGCCTGTTTGTATGCGACGCCTTCGGCTCCGCGCACCGCGCGCATGCCAGCGTGGTCGGCATCACCAAGTTCGTGAAGCAGGCCGCTGCCGGCTTGCTGATGGAAAAAGAGCTCGCCTATCTCGGCAAAGCGGTATCGAATCCCGACCGGCCACTGGTGGCGATCCTGGGCGGCGCCAAGGTCAGCGACAAAATCGAAGTCATCGACAATCTGATGAAGCTGGCCGATGCCATGCTGATCGGCGGCGCCATGGCGTACACATTTCTGAAGTCTCAGGGTGTGGAGGTCGGCAAGTCGCGGGTGGAGGACGACAAGCTCGACCTCGCCAAGAAAATCCTTGCCGACGCCACGAAGCGCAGGTTCAAGCTGCTGCTGCCGGTGGACCACGTGCTCGGCAAGGAAATGAAAGCCGATACGGAAGTCAGTACCGCAGACGTGCGCACGACGCCGGAAGACTCCATGGGCCTGGATATCGGACCCAAGACCATCGAACTCTACAAAGCCGAAATCGCCAAGGCCAAAACCATCATCTGGAACGGCCCGATGGGCGTGTTTGAATTGGAGTCATTCGCTTCGGGCACGCTGGCCACGGCGCATGCGGTGTCCGCTGCAACGCGCAATGGCGCCACGTCCATCATCGGCGGCGGCGATTCCGTGGCGGCGGTGCAACAGGCCGGAGTAGCCGACCAAATCTCGCACATCTCCACCGGCGGCGGCGCCTCGCTGGAGTTTCTCGGTGGCGCCAAGCTGCCAGGCGTAGAGGCGCTGACCAACAGGTGAACCTCGATGTCAAACTGGGTCTGGGCAGCAGGCGCTTGTTTGGCAGCGATCATTCTCGAAACGATTTGCGCAGGCCGTGAACCCGCTGCTGCCCTGAAGGCATTGCGACAGCCGCCATGGGCGCTGCCGTTTCCCGCATGGGTGGCAATCGGCTTCGTGTACTACCTAGCGTGTTTTGTTGCCTGGGTCCGTTTGCTGGGACTTGCGATGGCAGAGGTTTGCCTGGCTTTGCTGATTCTGCTGATGGGGGCCAACGCCATTTGGACTTATTTTTTCTTTCGTAGAAGAGATTTTCGGCTTAGCTTTTGGGTTCAGATTCCGTACGCCGCGCTGGCCATCGGTTTCCTTGGTTGCGCCATGTTTCTTGACGCGGTGGTGGCGTCCCTCTTCGCGGTGTATGTCTTGTATTTGCCGTATGCCGCGGCATGGACCTACCGCGTGTGGAAGTTGAATGGCGACGTAATGCGCGAGGTTTGAAAGCCATGCGACGACCGGTAATGGCCGGCAACTGGAAAATGTTCAAGACGCAGGAAGAGACGCGCGACTTTTTCGACGCCTTCGAGAAGCTGGTCGCTGGCTCGACGCACTGCGACATCGTAATCTGCCCGCCGTTCACAGCGATCGCTGCGGCCAGGGCCGCCTCGCGCGGGTCGCAAGTCCATATTGGGGCGCAAGACGTCTATTGGGAGAAGCAGGGCGCATTCACCGGCGAAGTATCGCCGCAGATGTTGGTCGAGGCCGGCTGCGCGTATGTGATCATCGGACATTCCGAGCGCCGGCAGCACTTTAGCGAAACCGACCACACTGTCAGCCGCAAAATCAAGGCCGCGCTGGAAGCCGGCCTGACGCCCATCGTTTGCGTGGGCGAGCTGCTGGCTGAGCGCGAGGGTGGGCGCACGGAAGCCGTTCTGGAGCAGCAATTTACCGGCGGCCTCGGCGCGTTGACCAGCAGCCAGTTCTCCCGTATCATCCTTGCGTACGAACCGGTGTGGGCTATTGGCACGGGACGCACGGCCACTCCGGAAATGGCGGCGGATGCGCACTGCTTTCTGCGCGCGCAAGCCGCCACGCGACTCTCCCCGGACCAGGCCGCCGCGCTGCGTATCCTCTACGGTGGTAGCGTAAAGCCCGACAACATTAAAGGGCTGATGGCGCAGGCGGAGATTGATGGCGCGCTCGTGGGCGGCGCAAGCCTGGAGGCGCAGTCGTTTGCGTCCATCGTAAATTTCTGATCGGGTGATCGAGCGATTTTTGAAATTGCGCCTTTCCTGATGAGCCGCGGTAAGACGGCAATACTCAATTACCGGATCACACAATCGCGCGATTTTGGAGTTGAGATGCCCAGAGAAGTGAAATGGATCATTGCAGTGCTGGCAGGCG
>JBOGNS010000267.1:0-2805 GCA_050747305.1 Candidatus Acidiferrales bacterium
AAAAACGGCAGGCGAAACGCGGCGATGGCGATCTCCGCAGCAGGTATCGTAGCGGCAATGGTCTGCCCTGCGCGCATCGCCATACACGCGTTGGCGGCGCCGAACAGCGCCGAGAGGAGCACGCCAAGCACGACTGCCTTAGCGGTTATCTCCGGCTCGCGGGAATCAGCAGGAACAAATGGCTTGAACTCTTTGCTCATCAGCGGTGGTCAGTGGCCCGTGATCAGCGGTCGGTTTCGGTTCCCCCGGGTGCGGCGCAAAAATAACACAAGGCGGCATCGTCGCGTTGAAAATTTCTTCGCGCGGATGCGCCTTGGTGTGGAGTGCGGCGGCTTGCCGCCGCCGCACTCCACATGTGCTACTCCGGCGCAGTGTCCATGGCGGGGATCAATTCGTCTTGCACGCGGAAGTTGCGCAGGAAGGGATCGGGCGTGGCTTCGAATTCGGCCCACGAGCCGAAGAAGAGCACGCGCCCATCGTGCAGAAAAACGATGCTATCGGCCAGCCGCTTCGCCAGATGGGTGTCGTGCGTGACGACGATCGCAGTCTTGTGAAATTTTTCTTTGAGCTTGAGGATCAAGTCGCCCACGTGCGCGGCCATCACTGCATCCACCATGGTAGTCGGCTCGTCGAAGAGGATGGCTTCCGGGTCTTGCGCCAGCGCGCGCGCGATGGCCACCGCGCGCTTCATCCCGGTGGAAAGCTCCGACGGCAGCCGGTCGGCGTATTCCGCGACTTCCAGCATCTCCAGCAGCTCATTGACGCGCGCGTCTTTTTGTTCGTCGGTGAGGTCTTCGCGCGTCTCCAGCGGGAAGCGCACATTTTCGCGAATCGTAAGCGAATCGAAAAGCGCGCCGGACTGGAAGACCATCGTCACGCGCCGCCGCACCGCTTCCAGCTCGTCTTCGGTGAAATCGGTGATGTCCTGCCCCGCGACGATCACGCGCCCTTCATCCGGCTTGAGGAAGCCCATGATGTGCTTGAGTGAAACCGATTTGCCCACGCCGCTGCGGCCCAGGATCACCAGCGTCTCGCCGCGGTCCACGTGGAAGCTGACGCGGTCCAGCACCACGCGGTCGAAGGCTTTCGTCACCTCGCGAAATTCGATGTAGTGGTCGCTCATCTTTTCATCGTAGGGGCAGGCCCCCGTGCCTGCCCGCTGCGTCTGGCGCCTTCGATTCGGCAACGCCGCGTCGCGAGTTCCGTTGTAAGCCAAAGAGGGCGGGCACAGGGGCCCGCCCCTACTCCAGTGCGATGCGCGCGTCGGCGTAATCTTCCGGCGTGTTCATATTCTTGAACAGGCGGCCGGCTGAATCAAACTCCCTCCAGCGCTCGTAAGGCAGCAGGCGCACCGCGAGCGCCGCAAGCCCGGTGGTGACTTTGCGAATGCCCATGCCGAGTTCCACGCGAATCGCAGGCAAGCAGCGGCGATGATACATCGCGCAGAGCGGCTCGGCGCGCCCGTGCGCGCTCACCGGCACCAGCGCGTCGGCGGAGTCCGCGAGCGCCGCAGCAATCAGAAATTCCAGCCACGGCGGGGTGAGAAACGGCATGTCGCAACTCACCACCAGATTCCACTCGCACGCCGTAGCCCGCAGCGCCGTGGCAATGCCACCAAGCGGGCCGGCGCCTGGATAATCGTCGGCAATCAATGCCAGCCCCAACTCGCCATAGCGATCCGCCGGCGCCACCAGCGCGACACTCGACACCAGCGGCGCGAGCAAGCGAGCGATGCGCAACGCGAGAGGCACGCCATTGATTTGCAGCAGCGCCTTATCACGCCCCATGCGCTTGCTGGCCCCGCCGGCCAGGATGAAGCCCGCAACATTCGCGAACGGTGGCATCGGGTTAGCCACAGATGAACATAGTTGAGCACGGAATGAAAGTTGAAGGTTGAAATGTTGAAATGTTGAAAGGTTGAAAGGTCGAAGGTCGAACGTTGAATGTTAAGAGGTTGAACGTTGAACGTCGAAGCTGCCGTCAGAGCCGACCTTTCAACAATTTCAACATTCAACCTTCAACCCTCAACAAGCCTTCAAGTCATTGTAATCACAAGACTAAACGTAAAGCTCGCGCAACTCCTAACCCGCGCAACCGCTTGACATGCGCGGCGTTTCCAGTATGATTAGCACTCGCAAGCGTCGAGTGCTAATGCCTGTCCGTCAGCACTCGCTCTGCGTTAAGTTCCCAATTAACTTCGGAGGTCTGAGAAAGATGGCTGTCAATATCACTCCTCTGCATGATCGCGTGCTGATCAAGCGGATTGAAGAGAAGGAATCCGTGCGCGGCGGCATCATCATCCCCGACACGGCAAAAGAAAAGCCGCAGGAAGGCGAAGTGATCGCCGTCGGTTCCGGCCGTCGCGAAAAGGGCGAAGTAATTCCCCTCGACGTGAAGGCGGGCGACCGCATCCTCTTCGGCAAGTACAGCGGCACAGACATCAAGATCGAAGACCAGGAATACCTCATCCTGCGTGAAGAGGACATCCTGGCCAAGATCAGCGGCGCCGCCAAAGCCGCCAAGCGGTAGTAGGACAGGCTTCTAGCCTGTCCACTTTTGTTTTTAGCGCTTCTTGTTCTTGGTGGTTCTTGTTGCTTATGGCTTAGCCGTGGCTGTCATCCCGAGTCCGCCGAAGGCGGACGAGGGATCTGCACTTGGGTTGAAATTCTTCCCGTCTCGCGCAGCGGGGCGGCGCAAAGCAATCTGAAATTCGAAATCTGAAATCTGAAATCGATTCGAGGAGGAAAGAAAGATGGCGAAGCAAATTGTGACTGGTGAGGAATCCCGCCAGTCGATCCTGCGCGG
>JBOGNS010000268.1:0-8987 GCA_050747305.1 Candidatus Acidiferrales bacterium
ATGCCACCCTGCTGCATTTTCTCACCGAGGTGAACGTGGCGCGTCCGCGCAGGCTCCAGGCTGCCGCGGAGTTCACGCTCAATTCCGAGCTGCTGCGCGCCCTGGAGGCCGAGCCGCTGGAGCTGGAAGCCATTCGCGCGCGGCTCGCCGAAGCCGCCAAGGCCGGCGTGACCCTCGATGCCGAGGCCCTCGAGTTCCGCATGCGGCGCACGCTGGAGCGCATGGCCCGGCGGCTCGCGGAAAAGCCCCACGACGTCGCGCAGTTGCAGGCCCTGGAAGCCGCGGTGGACCTGGCGGCGTCGCTGCCCTTTGAAGTGAATCTTTGGACCCCGCAGAATGTTTATTTCTTCCAACTCAAGCCGCTGATCGCCGGCCAGCGCGCGCAAGCCGAAAGCGGCAATCCCGAGGCGCGCGAGTGGCTGGAATCCGCCGCGCAACTCGGCGCCGGCCTCAATATCCAGGCGGATTGAGATGGCCGACTTCCGCATCCCCGGCGCAACCTACCGCATTCAGTTCAGCCTGAATTTTCGCTTCAGCGATGCGCGCGAGCTGGTCCCGTATCTGCACGACCTGGGCATCACCGACCTCTATGCCTCGCCGCGTTTCCAGGCGCGCAAGGGCAGCTCGCACGGCTACGACGTCACCGATTCGCAGCGCGTCAGCTCCGAACTCGGCACGGAAGAAGAATTCGAAGAACTGGTTGCCCGCCTCAAGCAGTACGGCATGGGCCTGCTGCTGGACATCGTGCCCAATCACATGGCCGCCACCTGGGAGAATCCGTGGTGGCGCGACGTGCTGGAAAACGGGCCCAGCTCCGCCTACGCCGGCTACTTCGATATCAACTGGCATCCGGCCACCACCAAAGCCGCGTTCCTCCAGGAAAACAAGGTGTTGCTGCCGGTGCTCGGCGACCTCTATGGCAATGTGCTCGAGAACCAGGAACTGGTGCTCAAGCTCGATGAGAATGGCTTTTTTGTCCGCTACTACGACCACCGCTTTCCGCTCGACCCCTGCTCCTACGCCCTGATTCTCCACCGCGCTTGCCAGCGCGCCGCACAAGAGGGCAGCGAGCCGTCGCACGAGATGCGTTCGCTCGCCGAAGCCGCCCGCGGGCTACCGGAATACACTACGTCGAATTCTTTCGAGCAAGAGCGGCGCCGGCAGGAAGCGCCGGAGCTGAAAGCGCGTTTATGGAATCTCTACCTCGGCCATGCCGAAAGCCGGCACTTCCTCGATCAGACCATTCTGGAATGGAACGGCGCGAGAGAAACGCCGTCGAGTTTCGACGCGCTCGATCGCTTGCTTTCGGTGCAGCCTTACCGGCTGGCGCACTGGAAAATCGGCATGGAGGAGATCAACTACCGGCGCTTTTTCGATATCAACGACCTGGTCGGCGTGCGCGCCTCGCGGCCCGAAGTTTTCAGGGACCGGCAGCGGCAGATCGTGCAATTGGCGCGCGAAGCCAAAGTAACCGGCCTGCGCATCGACCACATCGACGGGCTCTACGACCCCGCGGCGTATCTCCACATGCTCCAGCAAGCGGTGGCGCCGGACGCCGGCACTGAGGGCCGGCCGTCCGGCTTTTACATCGTGACCGAGAAAATTCTCGGCGAAGCGGAAACGCTCCCCGCCCATTGGCCGGTCAGCGGCACCACCGGCTACGACTTCGTGAACGCCGTGAACGCCCTGTTCATCGACGCCGATGGATACGCCAAGATGGAAGCCATCTACGCTGATTACACCGGGCTGCGCGAGCCGTTCGCCGAGGTTTGCTACGCGGGCAACAAGAAAGTGATGGAGACGCTCTTCGCCGGCGAGGTGCAGGCGCTTTCCCATCGCCTGGCCAAGCTGGCGGCGCAGAACCGGCGCGCCCGCGACCTGCCGATGTATGAGTTGGAAGCGCTGCTAATCGAGGTCACCGCCTGCCTGCCCGTCTATCGCACTTACATCCGCGGACCGGAGGTGCCGGAGAACGACCGCCTGCTGCTCGAGCGCGCGCTCAAGCTGGCCCGGCGTCGCACGCCGCCCGGGCGCGTGAGCGACGACGCGCTGGCCTTCATCCATCGCGTCTTCCTGCTTGACCCGCCCTTTTACGCGCCGGAGCAAAAGGAAGACTTCATCGAGTTTATGATGCGCTGGCAGCAATTCGCCGGGCCGGTGATGGCCAAAGGGCTGGAAGATACCGCCAATTACGCGCACAACAGCCTGGTGTCGCTCAACGAAGTGGGCGGCGACCCGCTACGCGAAGCCTTGCCGCTGGACCCGGAAGCGTTTCACTTGTTCAACCGCACGCGGCAGCAGCGCTGGCCCGCCACCATGAACGCTACTTCCACCCACGATACCAAGCGCAGCGAAGACCTGCGCGCGCGCATCAACGTGCTCTCCGAGCTGCCGGAAGAGTGGCGCGCCTGCCTCGGGCGCTGGAGCCGCTGGAACGCCGCGCACAAGCGCAGCGTGCAGGGGCACTTGTCGCCTTCCGCTGACGAAGAGGTCCTTCTGTATCAAACGCTGCTCGGCGCATGGCCGCTGGCCGAGCAGGAGTTGAACGGTTTCCCCGAGCGCATGCAGGCCTACATGCTGAAAGCCGTGCGCGAGGCCAAAGTGCATACCAGTTGGATTCAGGAAGATAGCGCGCACGAGGCGGCGGTGCAGGAGTTTGTGGCCGCGGTCCTTGATCCGGCGGCGAAAGGCCGCTTCCTCGCCGATTTTGCCCGCTTTCAAAAGAAAATCGCATTCTATGGCGCGATAAACGCACTCGGGCAAATTCTGCTGAAGATTACTTCGCCCGGCCTGCCGGACTTCTACCAGGGCACGGAACTCTGGAATCTGCGCCTGGTGGACCCCGACAACCGCGGCCCGGTGGATTTCGCCGCCAGAATCCGCGCGCTCGATGAACTGAAGCAGCAGGAGGCGCGCGGCCCCGCCGCCCTGTTGCCGGAGTTGATTGACAAGTGGGAAGACGGCCGCATCAAACTTTATCTGACGTGGAAAACCTTGAACCTGCGCCGCGAGCGCCATGAGTTGTTCAGCGCAGGCGAGTATGTCCCGCTGGCGGCGGAAGGCTCTACCCGTGACAACGTCGTGGCATTTGCGCGGCGGCGCGGCCCCGATGCATCGGGGGGCGGCGAGCAATGGGCCGTAGTCGCCGCCCCACGCCTGGTTACCCAGCTTGTGGATCAGAATCAGTGGCCATTGGGACCCAAGGTGTGGGGCACGGCCGCGCTGCCGTTGCCGCGCGGCGCGCCATCCAAGTGGCGCAACGCCTTGACCGGCGAAGCGCTGAAGACGGCTGTCAGGAACCGCATGCCCGCCCTGCGGCTCTCTTCCCTCTTTGCCGTCCTTCCCGTGTGCCTACTGGTGAGCGGCGACGCCTAGAGCCTGCGCACACAGGCCCGCGGGCCGCCGCATTTCGCACCGCAGCCGCAATTAGTGTATCCTTCGATACCCTGAACCGGACCCGGGAGGGTGTTTGCCTCGACAGCCTGCTTTTCGTTTCACGCACGCCGCCGTGATCATCGGCCTTGCGGCATCGCTTGGCGCTGCGCCCGCGCTTGCGCAACACCAGTCGCGCGCCGAAGAAATTCAAGCCGCGCGCGAAAAGAAAAAAGCCGAGACCAAGCCGGAAGAAAGCCCCAAGGCCGAAAGCGTCCTCAACACCATCAAGGAAAAAAAGATCATCGAGCGCCTGGCCACCGGCTATCACGGCCTGACGCTGGTGCTGGGCGGTCTGGCCACCGGCCAAGGCTTCGCCCTGGGACCGCAATGGCGGCGTTCCCATCTGGCCGGCGGCAACCTGGCGGTGCGCGCCTCGGCGCGCTACGCCTTTTCGCGCGCGTATCTGTTGGATACCGAGATCGCGTTTCCCCGGCTGGCCGGAGAAAAAGCGCGGCTGGAATTTTACGGCCTGCACCGCAATTACCCGCGCATCGATTACTACGGCCCCGGCCCCGATTCGCTCAAAGTGGACCGCACGCATTACCGGCTGGAAGACACGCTGGCCGAGGGACGCTTCATCTTCACGCCGGCGCGCCAACTCAGCCTCGGCGTCACCGGCGGCATGCTGCGCGTGAACACCGGCCCGGGCAACAACGCGCCCACCATTTCGCGCACCGAAGCGATCTTCACGCCGGCGCAAGTGCCGGGCCTGGCGGACCAGAGCGACTTCATCAAGACCAGCGCCTTCGCGCAGTTCGATTATCGCGATAATCCCTTCGGCCCGCGCAGCGGCGGCAACTACATCGTCCGATTCACCAATTTCGACGATTACGATCTGAAGCTCCACGACATCCGGCAGTTGCACGCCGAAGCGCAACAGTATGTCCCGTTTTTCAATAAGCGCCGCGTGATCGCCTTCCGCGGGCGCGTGGTCACCAGCTTCACCAGCGGCGCTTCCACCGTGCCCTTCTATCTGCAACCGAACATCGGCGGCCCCGATGACTTGCGCGGCTTCCGCGCTTACCGCTTCTATGATGACCACCACCTGCTGATGAACCTCGAGTATCGCTGGGAGTCTTTTACCGGCCTGGAAATGGCGATTTTTGCCGACGCCGGCAAGGTGACCGCCCAGCGCTCCGATTTGGATTTCAGCGATCTCGAGTCGTCGGTAGGGTTCGGTCTTCGCTTCAATGTGCGCAACCGCACGTTTATTCGCATTGATACCGGTTTCAGCCATGAGGGGTTTCAGGTGTGGTTCAAGTTCAACCCGGCGTTCTGACGCAGCGCTGGCATCTTGCCGGCAGGGTTGGCAAAGCGATGAGACGCAAATCCATTTCGGCAGTTTTCGCGCTCGCGGCGCTGGCCGCGCCGCTGGCCGCGCAAAAATTCTATCCCGACGACCCTTTGCGCAAGGAGCCTCCCCCGCTCAACGTCAACGAGCTTCGCTTCCGTAGAGTGAACGACATGTACGATCTGTTCCTGCACACGCTGGGGCATCCCGGCCAGGAACAGCCGGAGCCGGGCAAAGGCGCGCCAGTTCGCGCGCTCTCCACGAACACGCTGGATGAAGTGCCGGATAGCCCGTGGTTCACCAACCGCATCGGCGCGCGCCCGGTAAGCCTCGAGGAGATCACCGCCGTCCCCGCCGATCAACCGCCGCCCGCCGAAGGCACGTGGATCATCATCGGCGCCAAGACCGAAGGCATTACACCCGGCTTCCGCATCCGCGACAGCCGCGGCACCGTGTATTTCGTGAAGTTTGATCCCATCTCCAACCCTGAAATGACCACAGCGGCTGACGTCGTCGGCGCATTTTTCTTTCGCGCGCTCGGCTACAACGTCCCCACCAATCATCTGGTTTACTTCCATCCCGACCAGCTCGAAATCGCCGCAGAGGCCACCGTTCCCGATGAGACCGGCCGCAAACGCCCGCTTTCCACCGAAGATGTCCGCGCGGCGCTGGCGCGGGTTCGGCGACGGGCGGATGGCCGCATTCGCGCCGTAGCCAGCAATATGATCCCTGGAAAAATTATCGGCGAGTTCCGTTACTCCGGCACGCGCTCCGACGATCCCAACGACATCGTGCCGCACGAGCACCGCCGCGAACTGCGCGGCCTGCACGTATTCTCCGCCTGGCTCAACCACAACGACTCGCGCGCCATCAATACGCTGGATTCGGTCGTGGAAGAGGACGAGCGCCATTTTGTCCGCCACTATTTGATCGATTTTGGCGCCATCATCGGCAGCGCCAGCGTGCAGCCCAAAACGGCCCGCGACGGCAACGCTTACTTCTATCAGTTCAAGCCCGCGCTCGCGCAGATCGCCACCCTCGGCATTTATGTCCCCGCGTGGGCGCGCGCCGATTACATCCAGTCGGATTCCATCGGCTCCATCAACTGGGACGCCTTCGACCCGGAAGAGTGGCGGCCCAACTATCCCAATCCCGCGTTCCAGAACCGTCTGCCGGACGATAATTTCTGGGCCGCCAAGAAAGTGATGGCCTTCACGCCGGAGCAGATTCGCGCCATCGTGCGCACCGGGCAATACTCGAGCAAAGCCGACGAAGAGTTGGTGGTGCGCTATTTGAGCGAACGGCGCTTCCGTATCGGCAGGAAATATTTTCGCCAGGTGCTGCCGCTCGATGAGTTTCGCGTCGCAGACGGCCAGTTGCAGTTTGAGGATTTGGCGGTGAAGTACGGCATCGGCGAGTCGCGCGCGTACACGGCGCAGTGGTCGCGCTTCGACAATCACGCGCAAACGCATGAGCCGCTCGAGGGCGCCGCTGCCGGCTTCACCTTGCCCGCAGCGATCGCCGACGCGCCTGCCGGCTCCTACTTTGCCGCGGCCATCACCGCGCCCGGCGAGAAATCCACCAGCAAGAATGTGGTGGTCTACCTGCGCAAAGAAAGCAGCGGCGCGCAGGTGGTGGGCATCGAACGCAACTGGTAGCGCCACGTGGCACAGGCTTCCAGCCTGTGCATCTGCAATTTCCCATCCGCATTCTGCAATTCCACGGAATCGCACAGCCCCGAAAGGCTGTGCCACCTACTCCTTCGGCAGTGGCGGCGGCCCAGCCGGCACATAGGGCTTGTAGGCGTGCCCCTTCGTCGCCGCATCGAATTCGGCGCGGATGGCGCTGCGCGTCTCCGCATCCTCGAATAAGTCCACCATCGTCGCCGCCAGCGTTTTCGCTGCCAGCATCATGCCCTTGTGGCCGATGGACATGCCGCCCGACGCCACCACCGCCCATGAGTGCCACGGCGTATCCTTCGGCGCAGTGGTCACCGAAACGTGCAGCGTGGGCGCCACCCAGCTCACGTCGCCCACGTCCGTCGAGCCGCCCTCCGGATCGCCCGGCTTTTCCTTCAGCGGCTGAATCGCACCGTCGAGCCCGGCAAGCGGCTTGTTTGTTGCCCGCTGAATCTCGTGCGCGAAGTCTTGTTCCGCTTGCGTGTAGCTGATGGGGCCGAGCCAGCGCAAGTTCGCATCAAGCAGGCGCGCGCCGGTCATATTGACCAGCAGCTCGTAGTCGCCCCCCTGCACCGTGAGGTTCGATTCGACTCCGGCCATGATGCCGGCGCCGCGCGCGATCTCGCGCACACGCGCCATCACCTCCTCCACGCCTTCGCGTTTGCTGTCGCGCACCCACATCCACACCTTGGCATATTCCGGCACCACATTGGGCACATCGCCGCCGCTCACGATGGTGTAGTGCATGCGCACCGTGGGACGCACGTGCTCGCGCAACATGTTCACACCGCTCAAGAAAAGCTCTGCGCCGTCCACCGCGCTGCGCCCGTTCCACGGGTCAGCCGCCGCATGCGCCGCCTTGCCGCGGAATTCCACAACGAAGTCCACGATGGCCTGCGTGCTCTCCGTATCGGCGCGCGTTTCGTCCGCAGGATGCCACGCCAGCATCACGTCCACGTCCTTGAAGATGCCGTCGCGCGCCATGTACACCTTGCCGCCCACCGACTCCTCCGCGGGAGTGCCGTAAAAGCGAATCGTGCCGCGCAACTGGCCCGCTGCAATCAATTCCTTGACGGCAATCGCGGCGCCGAGGCTGGCCGCGCCAAACAAATTGTGCCCGCAGCCGTGGCCGGGTGCGCCCGCCACCAGCGCTTCCTTCGCCGGCTGCGCCTTCTGCGAAATGCCGGGCAGTGCGTCGTATTCCCCCATGATGCCGATCACCGGCTGGCCTTCACCATAACTCGCGATGAAAGCCGTCGGCATGCCGGCCACGCCCCGGGTGACGCGGAAGCCTTGCTTCTCGGCATAGTCGGCCAGCAGTTTGGCCGACTTGTGCTCGCGCAACGCCGTCTCGGCAAACGCCCACACTTGATTCGATAGCTCCGTCAGCTCCGCGTTGCGCTTCTCCACCGAAGCCACTGCCGCTTCCTTCTTCTTCACATCCGCGCCCCCCGCGCGCGCGGCGGCGGCCCCGAATGCCAGCGCCACCGCTACCGCAGAGACCACCGGCCAAGTCGCTTTTCGACGAAATGTCATATGCCTCCGTCCAAGAGAATTCTTGTGCCTGCGCATTATACGCAGAAGTCTGGGTGGGAGTTTCCGGATCGTTCGGGGTATGCCCGCGAACGAGGCAAGTTTCTACTCGTACCCTCGTGCCTCAGCTTCCAACTGGAGCAGTCTCAAAATCGAGTCGTTGATGTCGAGTCCAACATGAAGATTCATGGCGGCTACTTCTTTCGGAAGCGCAGGACGTAGTTTTCGCTGAGGAATGGCGCCGGCTCGGCGCGCACCAGCGTAAATCCGGCGGCTTCGATTTCACGGGTGAACTCTTCCTGGCCGGCGCGCACGTGCTCCAGCAGCCAGTCTTCGGTTTTGCCCGGCTCGCGCTTGAACTCCACCACCACCAGTTCCCCGCCGTCGCGCAGCGCGTTTCGAATTCCCGCCAGCGACTTCTGCGGATACTCGAAGTGATGGTAGGTGTCGCACAGAAAAACCAGGTCCACCGTAGCGGGACGCAAATCCACGGAGTCCTCGCGCGTCAGCAGCGTGCGCACCTGCATCGTGCGCTGCTCTTTGGCCCGCGCCGCGATGCGTTCCAGCAGCTTCTCGTTGATGTCCACCGCATACACCTTGCCGCTGCGGCCCACGCGCCGCGCAAACTCTTCCACCATGAAGCCGGAGCCGGCGCCCACGTCGGCCACCGACATCCCTTCGCGCAGTCCCACCAAATCCGCGAGCTTCGCGCGCTCGGCGTAAATCTCGCGGCTTTCCGCTTCCAGCCGCTCCACCAGCGGGGCAATCTCCCCGCTCTTCCACATGTCGTTGATGCCCGGCTTGACGCTTTTTTCCTGCGCCAAACCGGCAACCGCAGACGAGTCCCACGCAACGCTGCCCGCTGTCAGCAGTGCAAGCAGCGCGAATCCAGCCCATCTGAATTTGGTGTTCATGGCGCACTCCTTCGAGCGATACCGGTGACGACCGGCGAATCGAGAATACCAGAATCGTCCCGTACGCGGCGGCGCCGTCCTGCGCCTGCGCGCCCCGCATGTTATAACTCTTTTCGCCAAATTGAATCGCCGCAG
>JBOGNS010000269.1:0-5706 GCA_050747305.1 Candidatus Acidiferrales bacterium
CCGTGGGTCAGGTAAAGAACAGCCGGCTGGTGGAGGTGGTGTACGAGAGCCGCGATCCCCAGCTCTCTGCCAGTATTGCGGGCACGATGGTGTCGAATTATCTGGAAAAATCGCATCGGAGCAAGTATGAAGCCACACTCAGCGCCGCGAAGGCGCTCTCCCCGGAACTGAAGGAACTGCGGGAATCGGTGGAGACCTCCAACGAACGGCTGCTGCGATTTCAGAAGAACAATGAAGGCGTGGAACTGGCATCCCCCGCGGTTAACGACGACGGCCTGGGACTGGCCACCGGCAGCACCGTCGCCACTCGCGTAGCCGAACTGAACCAGCAACTGACTGCGGCCATCGGCGAAAAACTCCAGCAGGAAACCTACGTCAAGCTCATCCGGCAAGGGCAAAACGACGCGCTGCCGCAGATGAAGGATAGCCCCATCATCCACGGCCTCACGGCGCGGCTGGTGGATAGTCGCGCCGAGCTGGCCGAATCGCTGGCCATCCGCGGCAGCAACCACCCCGAGGTGCGCAAGCTGCAACAGCAAACCGACGAACTCAAGAGGCAGCTCGACGCGGAACGGACGCGCATCGCCGAGCAGCTTCGCTCCGCATATCGTTCGGCGGTGGACCGCGAAATACTCATCCGCCGCACGCTGAGCGGCTTGAAGGGCAAACTCGACGAGGCCAACGCCAATTCGCTGCGCTACGACACGCTGCGACGAGAGGCCAAAGCGAACTCCGACCTCTATATAACGCTCTCTTCCCGCATCAAGGAGCTGGCGATGTCCGGCTCGATCAGCTCCAACAATATTCGCGTGCTGGAGGAGCCGCGGGTGCCGCAGAAACCCTCGGGGCCGCATCGTTTGCAAATCCTGGGCGCGGGCCTGCTGTTCGGGTTGGTGGGGGGCGTGGCGCTGGCATTTCTCGCCGAAGGGCTGGACGACAAGATTTCGTCCCTCGATGACCTGCGGTGCTGGTCTGGATTGCCGGCTCTGGCGCTGGTGCCGCAGGTCGCCAGCCCCGCGAACCGGCGGCTGCTGACCGGAAAGAGGTCGTCGCAACTCCACGGTCAGCACCTGACTGCGCTGCGAGCCTCCGGCCTGCGCTTCTTCGGCGAAATTCCGAATTCGCCCGAAGCGGAAGCGATTCGCAACCTGGAGACGGCAATTCGCCTGCCGGCAATTTCCGGCGAGCGGCCGGTGCAAGCGCTGCTAATCACTTCCGCGTTCCCGTCGGAAGGCAAGACCACCGTGGCGGTAAACCTGGCCATGGCGCTGGCGCGCGAGAGCAAGGTCTGCCTGGTGGACGCGGACTTCCGCCATCCGGTGATCAGCTCGGCGTTCGGCCTGGCCTTGCGCCCGGGGTTGCGGGATTTGCTGGTGCGGCCGGAGATGATTCCGCAAATCGCCAAGCCACTGCCGGAGATGCCGAACTTGACCGTGGTCGGCACGGGTACGCGCGGGACGAATACGCCGGACTTCCTGACCTCGAAGCTGATGCGCTACCTGGTGGAAGAGCTGCGCAAGAATTTCGAGTACATCGTGATGGACTCCCCGCCGATTATTCCTTTCTCCGAGGCGCGCTGGCTTGCGGCGCTCTCCGACGGCTCGGTGCTGGTGGCGCGCTGCAATAACACCACGCGGCGCGCGCTGATGTGGAGCGTGGAGATCTTCGAAGAATTGCAAGCTCCGTTGCTGGGCGTGGTGCTGAACGGCATCGACCTGCAACTGGAATACACGTCCTACGGCGGCTACGGCTATGCGTATCCGTACGGAACGCAACACTAGCAGAAACTCAGAACTATGAACGCAGAACTCAGAACTTTGAACGCGAAAGGTTCAACGTTGAACGTTCAACGTTCACCGTTGCGCGTGCCTCTGCCCGCCTCAGCGTTCACTTTCGCTGCGGCCCGCGGTGCAGAGAATGAATCACTCACTGCCGGAGCAAGCTCCGGCAGGGGAGAACGGCGGCAAGCCGCCGCACTCCATACGCAGAGGCATTCTGGAAGTAAGGGGGTACACATGTTGCGCAGAATCAACAAAGTGCTCGTGATCGGGGGACTCATGCTGCTCGCAACCGCTGCGGCGGAGGCGCAGCGGGTGGAATCGCGCCCGCGCACCCCGCAACAAGAGCCGGCGCGTCCGCGCGAGGCTCCCAGCATCTATGGCGGTTACATGATCGGCGTGGGCGACATCATCGACGTGCGCGTATCGAACGAAGAATCGCTTAGCGGCCGGTATCAAGTCGATCAGTCCGGCGAGATTCACTTGCCGCTGCTGACCGACCCAATTGCCGCAGCGGGCTCGACGACGTTCGTGCTCGCTGGAAAACTCCGTGACGAGCTGAAGAAACAGGACATTCTGAAGGATCCGGCGGTGACCGTGTTCATCGAGCGCGGCATGAGTCAGAACGTGACGCTGCTTGGCGCGGTGGCGCGCCCCGGCGTCTATCCGATCGAAAAGCCAACCACCGTACTGGAGGTGCTCTCCTACGCCGGTGGATTGCAAGCGAATGCCGGCTCCACGCTCACGATTACACGAGGAGAGCGGCCAGGTATGCCTGGATCGAGCAATGCCAGCGACGCCGACGCACAAACGGAGGAGAAAACCGTGGTGGTGGATCTGAATGCGCTGGCGACGGGCAAAGAGCCCGGCGCAAATGAACTGGTGCAGGCCGGCGATGTGATTACGGTTTCCACGGCGCCCATTGTGTTTGTGGTGGGCGCCGTCATGCGGCCCGGCGCGTTCACGGTGTCGGACGCGCAAGGCGGCATGACCGTGCTGCAAGCGGTGGCGCTGGCCGAAGGCGCTACGCCCGTCGCGTCCTTGGGCAAAGCGGTTGTCGTGCGGCAATCGTCGAACGACGCGGAGCGGCAGGAAATCGCGGTGAAGCTGGACGACGTCATGGAAGGCAAAGCCACTGACATCGTGCTGCAGGCCAACGATATCCTGTTCATCCCGGAAAGCGGATTCAAGAAAGGCGTGCGGCGCATCACCGATGTCGCCGTCGGCATGGCGCAGCAGGCAGCCGGATACGGACTCGGTATTCGTATCGGCCGGCCATAGCTGCTCTCGCAACCCTTTCAATTCGACACATCTCGTACCACCACAAAATTGAGGTGAAGGAGCTCGGATCATGACTACACCCGCGTCGTTGGGACTTGTGGGTTGCGGCTACTGGGGAAAGAACCTGGTGCGCAATTTCCACGATCTGGAAAGCCTGCGCGTGATTTGCGACGTGGATGCAAAACGCGCGGAGGAATTGAGCGAGCAATTCGGCGTGGCCACCTGCGGTTCTTTCGAAGAGATGCTGAACCGCGGCGATTTGCAGGGGATTGTGATCGCGGCTCCGGCGGCGCAGCACTACGCCTTGGCGAAGAAGGCGCTTCGCGCGAAGAAGGACGTGTTTGTGGAAAAGCCGCTGGCCCTCCGCGTGGAGGAGGCGCAGGAGCTTACCGACTTGGCGCGCCAGCAGAGCCGCATCCTGATGGTGGGGCACCTGCTGCAATACCACCCGGCGATTCAGAAGCTGAAAAGCCTGATCCGCCAGGGACAACTCGGACGCGTGCAATACATTTACTCGTCGCGCCTGAATTTCGGGAAGTTGCGCACGGAGGAAAATATTCTTCTGAGTTTTGCGCCGCACGACATTTCCGCGATTCTTTACCTGTTGGATGAAGAGCCCATCGCCGTGCGGGCGCATGGCGGGGCCTATCTCAACGCGCACGTTCCCGACGTGACGCTCACCCATTGCACCTTCGCCAGCGGAGTCACCGCGCACATTTTCGTGAGCTGGCTCTATCCGGTGAAGGAGCAAAAGCTGGTGATTGTGGGCGACCGGCAGATGGCGGTGTTCGACGACACGTCGCCGGACCGCAAGCTGCTGCTCTACCCCCATCAAGTGGACTGGATCGACCGCTGCCCGGTGGCGAAAAAGTCGGACGGGCTGCTGGTGGAATTGCCGGGTGATGAGCCGCTGCGCCTGGAGTGCGCGCATTTCCTCGAGTGCATCGCGACGCGACGCACTCCCAGTACCGACGGCCACAACGGCGTGCAAGTGTTGCGGGTGCTCAATGCGTGCGAAATGTCGCTGAAGAACCACGGAGAATCGCAGGACCCGAACCGCGCGTTGCCCAATTATTTCGTGGATCCCACCGCCAAGGTGGACGCGCCGTGCCAAATCGGCGACGCGACAAAGATCTGGCACTTCTCGCATGTGATGTCGAACTGCGTGATCGGCGAGCACTGCAACCTGGGGCAGAACGTTCACGTGGCCACCGGCGTGCGCATCGGGAATAACGTCAAAATCCAGAACAATGTTTCGCTCTACACCGGCGTGGAGCTGGAAGACGACGTGTTCTGCGGGCCGAGCTGCGTTTTCACCAACGTGATGAACCCGCGGAGCCACGTGAACCGAAAAAATGAGTACCGCAAGACGCTGGTGCGGCGCGGCGCAAGCCTGGGCGCAAATTCCACCGTGGTGTGCGGGGTCACCATCGGCGAATACGCGTTTGTAGGCGCCGGCGCCGTGGTGACGCATGACGTGCCCGACTATGCGCTCGTGGTGGGCTCCCCTGCCCGGCAAATCGGCTGGATGTGTCAATGCGGCGTGAGGCTGAGCCCGGCGCATTCGCAGGCGCAATGCAAAGCGTGCGGGCAGACGTACGTGCTGGAAGAAGGGCAGCTCGTGGCGCGCTCATTCGCCTCGACTGGCTGGTCCGGCGCAGCGGTCACTGGTTCCACGGGCGATTCCAAGGGCGTGCCCGCCCAGGTATGAGCGATCCGCGCGGGCGGAAGGTCGCAGAAGAGACCACAGCGGCAGGGCCGACTGCAAAGGCAAAAGGAAAAAGGAAAAAGTAAGAAGGAAAAAGGAAAAGCGAACGAGATCGAAATTCGTCGCGCCACGCTAAGATTTTGAACGTGAGTGATGCAGAGCTAGGCATGGCATCCGTTCCACAAACCACTCCCTCGGCAAGGAATTCCGCACCGCAAGCGACTGCGCCGCCCGTGGCAGCGCGCGAGGCGGCGTATGTGCGGGCGCACGACCAGCCGCGGTCACGCGATGAAATTCGTTGTGAAATCCTGCCTCGCGAAGAGTTTGCGCGCTGGGACCAGCTCGTGGATGCTTCGCCGCACGGAACCGTTTTCCATTATTCCTGGTGGCTGGAGTGTACGATGCCACGCTTCGAAATCCTAGCGGCGCGGGATGGGATGGGCGCTGTGGTTGGTGGCATCCCCCTGCCGCGAGCGCGACGCTGGGGTCTGGAGCTGATTCATCCGCCGGTGCTGGCGCCGTATCTGGGGCCGGTATTCGATGTGAGTGGCGCGCAGGCGAATTCTGAGCGGCTCCGTTGGATGCGGCGATGCGGGGAGTTGCTTGCGCGGCATATCGAGAATTTCGATAGCTTCCGCTGCACCGCCGGCGCATGCGCGCCTGATTTGCAGGGCCTGTTGTGGGCCGGCTTTCGCGCCGAACTGGCCTACACCTTTCGCTTCAGCGCGGCCAGCTCGAAGAGCGCGGCAGGAGGCATCGCCCGCAAGCACAAGCAGCAACTTGCCAAGGCTCGTCGAATGAATTTGAGCGTAAACCGCGAGGACAACGTAGCGGAATTGCTCGAGCTGAGCACGCAAACCTTCACGCGGCAAGGGCTGACATCTCCCTATCATCCGGATGCGGTGAAGCGGCTGTGGGCCGCCGCGCAGGAACGCGGAC
>JBOGNS010000270.1:0-21389 GCA_050747305.1 Candidatus Acidiferrales bacterium
CACGCATTACGAATTCAGTTCTGGCAAACCCCTCAAGAACCATGAACTCTCCATGGAGGCCCACCACTCCACCAATGTTCGGGTCTGCGTATTCTTCAACGAGTTTCACCAGTCGAGCTGCACTCCGCCGATAGAAGCGGTAACCCCGACACGAGGTTTATCGAACCTCCTGTCCGCAGGGCCCGGGTTTCACCCAGAACGACACCGACACTGCGCAACTGACGTAGCGCTCGGTTGGTAATCCAGTGGAAATAATTGTTCTCATGTTGTACTTCTATCCTAGCCGATTTCTTTGAGCGGGGATAGCCGCAGTCAACTTTTCGCGGGCCCTTCGTCTTCGCTACGCCCGTTGAGATGCCTATCGGCATCTCGAGAAATCGGCTACGATGCCGGGCGTGGGACGTTTGCTCGAAATGCCGCGTCCGCCGGGCGCGGACCCAGACCTGAATCCGCAGCAGCAGAGCGCGGTAAGCCACGATCGCGGGCCCCTGCTGGTGGTGGCCGGCGCGGGCACGGGGAAGACGCGCGTGATCACCGAGCGCATCCGGCGGTTGCTGGCCGCCGATCCTGATCTTCCTGCCGAAAGCATCCTGGGACTTACGTTCACCGATAAAGCCGCGGGCGAGATGAAGCATCGCGTGGTGACGGCGGCTGGCGAGCGCGGGAAAGACGTGTGGTTAAGCACGTTTCATGATTTTTGCCTCAAGCGCATCATTCGCGAGCTCAATCCCGGCGTGCAACTGCTGGACGAATACGACCATTGGATCCTGCTGCGGCGCAACCTGCCGTCGCTGCAACTCAGCTACTTCCGGCGCATCGCGGAGCCGGGTCAATTCCTGGGCGACTTCTGCGATTTTTTCTCGCGCTGCCAGGATGAGCTGGTGTCGCCGGACGACTACGACGCTTATGTGCGGCGCGAAGAAGAAAGTTTCCAGCGGCAGCGCGAGCAGCTCGATGATGAGTTGCGCGCCAACTGGACGGAAAAGATCACGCGCGAGAAGGAATTGGCGCGCGCGTACCGCGCGTCAGACCAATTGCTGCGCGAGCGCAACTGCTGCACCTTCGGCATGATCATCATGGACACGGTGGAACAATTGCGCCGCAACGCCGATTTGCGCGAGCGGCTGCGGGCCGACTACCGCTACATCCTGGTCGACGAATTTCAGGACACCAACATCGCGCAGATCGAGTTGCTGTGGCTGCTCGCCGGAGCGCACGGCAACGTGATGGCCGTGGGCGACAATGACCAGGCGATCTACCGCTTCCGCGGCGCGTCGTTCAGCAGCTTCACGCTTTTTCTCGAGCGCTTCACCGGCGCGCGTCCCTCGCCCGGCGATCTGGGCAAGCATTTTCTGCCGCTGATGCAGAACTACCGCTCGTCAGGCCGCATCCTGCGCGTGGCCGGACAAGTGATCGCGCAGAACGAAAAGTCCGAATACTTGCCGGACAAGCGGCTGTTCACCTCGAGTGCGCCGGGCGACAAAGTGCAAGTGGTGGAATTCAGCACGCAGGAGGAGGAGGCCGCGTGGATCGCTGACGCAATCGTGGCGCTGCACGCCAAAGGGCATCGCTGGCGTGAGTTTGCCGCGCTTTACCGCAGCCATGCGAATCGCGACTTGCTGGTGAAGGAACTGACGCAGCGAAGAATTCCATTCGTGATTCGCAATCTCTCGATCCTGTCGCACCCGTTGATTCGCGACTTGATGGCGTACTTGCGCCTCATCGCGGTGCCGTCGGACGACGTGGCGTGCGCGCGCGTGCTGGCGATTCCCGCGTGGGGCATGGAGGCGCAGGACCTCGCGCGGCTATGCGAGCGAGCCGGGCGCGCGATGCCGCTGTGGGAGGCGCTGGAGGCGTCGCACACCGAGGAGCCGTTTTCGCGCAACCCGCGGCTGCCGGAAGTAATCGCGCTGATCCAACGCCTGCGGCGCCGCGCGAGGGAGCTGACCGCGGCGGAGTTGCTGGACGCGCTGGTGGAAGCGCTGGGCCTGGTTTTTGCGCCGGGCGACGCAACGCGGCCGTCTCTCGACACGTTTGCGAAATTCGTGCGGGAGTGGGAGCGCAAGGCCATCACGGAAAGCCCGCGGCTGCGCGAGTTTGTCGAATACCTGAAAATGTTCGAAGAGGCCAATGGCCTGATCGCGCTGCCGGAATCGCCGGTGGAAGACGCGGTGCAGTTGATGACGGTGCATGCCGCGAAGGGCCTGGAGTTCGATCATGTGTTCATTCTGCGCATGAGCAATGGCGCCTTCCCGCTCTTCGAGCGAAGGCCGGTGCTGGAGTTTCCGCAGGAACTGATGAAGGAAGAATTGCCGCAAGGCGGCTTCCACATCCAGGAAGAACGCCGGTTGTTTTACGTGGCGATGACGCGCGCACGGCGCCGCCTGACAATGACCTGCGTTACCGGCAAGCGCAATAAGCCCTCGCCCTTCCTCGAAGATTTTTTGCAGGAGCCTTCGATCCAGCGCGGCGACGTGCGCCAGCTCGCGCCGCGCGTTGTGCTAACGCCGGCCGCGACGCCGCCGGTAACCGGGCAGCTCGACTTTGCCGCGCAGCTTTTCGATGATGCGGGAACGCAGCGCCGCGTGGGCTCGCGCATGGCGCGCTGGGCGCAAGAGTTCCGTCCGCCGCCGCAGACGCCGCTGCGCATCAGCGCGACAGGCATCGACGCGCACACGAGTTGCCCGCTGCGCTATCACTTTCAGTATGGGTGGAGGATTCGCGGCCGGCCGCACGCCGCGATGACCTTCGGCAGCGTGATGCATGCCACTGTGAAGTTCATCGTGAGCGAGGTTGCGACAAAGGGGCAGGTGGCGTGGGCCGATGCGGAGATGGCCTTCGACCGCGAGTGGCGGTCCGCCGGCTACGAAGATGACTACCAGGAACAGCAGTATCGCGCCGAGGGACTGGAGCAGTTGCGGGTGTTTCATCGCGAGTATTCTGCGGCGCCGGCAAAGGTGATCGCGCAAGAGCGCAACTTCGAACTGCCGATGGAGGGCGATGTGCTGTTGCGCGGGCGCATCGATCAGGTGAATCTGATCGACGGCGACGAAGTGGAAATCGTGGACTACAAGACCGGCCGTCCGAAGGACGAAAAGACGGTTCGCAAGAATCTCCAGCTCAGCATTTATGCCATGGCCGCGCGCGAGCTGCTGGAGCGCGACGCCACGCGCCTTACGTTCTACAACCTCAGCACGAATTCGCCGGTTTCCTCCACGCGCAGCGATAAGGAGCTGGCTAAGGCGCGCGCGCAAGTGGCGGAAGCGGCGGATCAGATTCGCGCGGGCCACTTCCCTGCCGCGCCGACGGCCTTCAAGTGCCGCAATTGCGATTTCAAGCTGATTTGCCCGGCGCACGAAGCGGCGCTCGCGGCGGAGGCCTAAAAACAATTGGGGCGCCCACCGTAGCGGACGCCCCATCGCGAACTTTTTTCCTGCGGTTGCTTACCGCTTCTTTCTTTTCTTGTTCGCTTTTGCTTTCTTGGCTTTCTTTCTTGCCATTCGCGCATTCTCCTTTCGGGCGATCTCCCCTCGCGAGCGCGCCGCAAACCTCCGCGTCACACTCGCACACACATTTTCTCTGACACACCGGCGATGTCAAGAAGAAAATAGACGCGCGACGAGATTTTTCCCCGCGCAGGGAACGGCGGGTTACGGCGCGAGCGTGAAGTAACCTTCGCGCGCGAGCAGGGAGAGGCCTTCGCGGCGCACGCGCACTTCGATTTCGTGATATTCGCGCGAAGCCTCGGCGCGGCGCGGCACGTAGCCGAGCGTGTATTGATGGCGCGCCTGCTCGGTGATGCGCGCATACATGGTTTCCAGGTCCTGGCGCGAACGCGCAAGAAATACGTCGCCGCCGGTCGATTCCGCATAACGCTTCAAATCGCCGCCGGTGCGCAGCGCGCGCTCGTCCACGCTGATGGCATAGACGGCGATGTCCGCGGTGAGGAGCAATTGCAGAGTGGTTTCGAAGGTGAACCGGTTGTCGCGGGAATTGCGCCCGTCGGAAATCAGAAAAATAACTTTGCGGCGCTCGCGCGGGAGGTTGCGGAGGCGCTGGCCGGCCGCCCACACCGCGTCGTAAAGATTTTTTGTCTTGCGCGGTTCGCTTCCGGTCTGCTTGGGCACGCCGGTGGACTGCGATTGCTGATTGACGCGCGGCCCGCCGGTCATCGCAGCGGAGCCGGCGCCGGGGAAAGTTTCGTTGAGCTTGATGCGCTTCAAGCGCGCATGCAGCTCGTCGTTGTCGCTGGTGAGCGGCTCGGCGTCGGACTGCACCTGGTCGAAAAGCATGATGGTGGCTTCGTCGTCCGGCGCGAGGCCGCCGGCGATGGCGGCGATGCTGCTTTCCACTTTTTCGGCGGCGCTGCGCGGCAGCTCGTTGTCAATCAGGATGACCACGGAAAGCGGAAATGCGTCGGCGGAAAAGAGGACCAGCTCCTGCTCTTCGTCGTCTTCGAAGATGCGGAACTCGTCGCGGCCAATGCCGTGAACGAGGCGACCGCTGGGGTCTTTGACGGTGACGGGCACGACCACAATTTCCGCGCGGCGGCGGATGTGGGCGCGCACGTCTTCTTGCGGGGGAGGTGGCGGCTGTTGCGCCACGGCGTGGACCGCCACAGTCGCCAGCACCATCGAAACTGTCAGGACCGGAATTTGCCGGGCGTTTCGCATCAGCGTTGTAGAATGACGGCGCGTGCACAAGCGGATGCCGGAAGCCGTTGCTCGGCACAAACCGCCGACAAGATGCCGGCGCTACAGTACGCTGCGCATCTCGGCACGCAGTGCGCGCATCGTAGGATGCTGGATGCCGCCAAGAGGATTATACATGCCCCAAAATTTCGCGTGCCGCGGAACGGCCCTTCTGCTGGCCGCGGTTGTCGCTGTGCCGCTGCTGTCGCATTCGCAGCAGCCGCAGGAGCCGCAGATACCGCAGCAGGAGCAACCGATCCGCGTGCAGGCCAAGCTGGTGAATTTATTCTTGACGGTGCGCGACGACAAGAAGCGGCTGGTGCCGGACCTCACGCGCGAACAGCTTCGCGTGTTCGAAGAAGGCGACGAGCAGAAGATCGAGTTCTTCCGGCGTGAAGTGGACCTGCCGATTACGCTGGGCCTGCTGATCGACACCAGCATCAGCGAACTGCGCACGCTGCCCGCCGAGCAAGAGGCGGCCAACCGCTTCCTGCGCCACATCCTGCGCCCGAAGGACCTGGCCATGGTGATCACGTTCGATGTGGACGTGGACCTGCTCTCGGACTTCACCAGTGATTTGGACCGGCTGGAACGCGCGGTGAACCGCGCAAAAGTCAATTCGCCGGGCACGATGATCAATCCGGGACCGTTTCCGCCCCACTTGCGCGGGGGCGGCACGAACCTTTACGACGCAATTTATTTGGCTTGCACGGAAAAACTGGCGCGCGAAGCGGGACGCAAGGCGCTGGTGGTGATCACCGACGCGTACGACAGCGGCAGCAAGATTTCCGACAAGAAGGCTGTGGAGGTTTGCCAGCGCGCAGACACGGTGATCCATTTCATTCTGATCGCAGACCCGGAATATCCGCGCGACCCGGGCACCGCGCGCAAATTCGCCGGGGAGACCGGCGGGCGCGTGATGGAGCCGCGCAACGAAGAGAAGCTGGAAGAGGCGTTCAATCAAATCGCCGAGGAGTTGCGCAGCCAGTACATCATCGGCTACACGCCGCCCAGCGATGGGGAGGGCGGCTTCCGCAAAGTGAAAGTGGAGTCCACGCGCAAGGGGATGAAAATCCTTACGCGCAAGGGCTATTACGCACCCGAAGGTTAGATTTTTGCGCGATTGCCCTTACCTTGCAGGCAACACCCCTCACCCGTCCACGACTTGTCTCCATCTCTTCCTCCACTATAATCGCTCGCTATGGGGTGCCTCATAGCGCGTTTCCTCGGTTTTTTCTTGTTGTCCTTCGCCGCTGCTCCGAGCAACCTGCCCTCCACATCCGACTATGAGGTTGCTTTAGGCGTGACCGTTTTGGATGACGACGGGAAGGTGGCTGGAAACCTTACCGCGGCAGACTTCCGGATTCGAGAGGACGATCAAGAACAAAGGATCAACTCAGTGACACCGGCTGCGGAATTTCCGAGGACTGTGGCGCTACTGCTGGATGTGAGCAGCAGCCGTCGCGGTCAATCCCCGGGCGCGGAACGCGGCGCAGCAATGGCGTTCTTGCGCGGCGCAGTCCGGGAAAAAGACACTGGAATGGTGGTGGCTTTTGCAGGGTCGGCTGATCTCTTTGCGGATCTGACCTCCGACCGGGATGAACTACAGCGCGCAGTTGCGCGGGCCTTGGGACCGGAGCCGCGCGGAAGCTCGGCGTTTCTGGACGCGATACAGGCAGTTTGTGAAAGGCGGCTTTACGGGACGCGAGGGTCGAAGTCCATCGTCGTCGTTACAGATGGAGTTGACACCGGCAGCGACGTGACACCGGAGCAGGTTGTCGCATGCGCGCAGCATAATCAAATCTCGATTTACGTAGTACGGCTGCCTAAAGGAGAGCTTCGCACGTCTGGATCGGAGAGCCGGAAGGCCTCGCGCGTCCTTCGAATGCTCGTGGATGAAACAGGAGGACTCCAAGTACAGGTGAAGAAGGCAAGCGAGTTTGACCAAGCATTCATGCGAATCGGCGCGGCGCTCGACAGCCAGTACGTCCTAAAGTACACGCCTACGAACACGGCGCGCGATGGGTCGTATCGCAAGGTGAAGGTGGAATCCAGGCGCAAGGGAATAAAGATTCTCACACGCAAGGGATATTACGCGCCGGGAGGATAGCGGGTGATCGGTGGTGGGTGATAGGTCATAGGTGGTAGGTGCTAGAAGCGGCTTGCCAGTTGTGGATTCCCAAGCATAGTTTAGGTTGTGACCTTTTTCCGCAAACAGCGTTTCTTCTTCCTGGTGGTCGCAACGCTCCTCGGTTCCGCTTCGTCGCTGGCGCAGGAGCCGGAAGCGCAGATTCGCGTGGATGTGGAGTTGGTGAATTTGTTTGTGACGGTGCGCGACCGCCAGGGGCAGCCGGTAACTGACCTCAGAAAGACAGATTTTCGCGTTCGCGAGGATGGGCGGGAGCAGAAGATTGAATATTTCGCGCGCGATACTTCCCTGCCCCTCAGCCTCGGGCTGCTGCTGGACACCAGCGGCAGCCAGCGCAATCTGTTACACGCGGAGCAGGCGGCGGCGACGCAGTTTCTCGAGCGCACGCTGCGCGAGGGCGATGAAGCGATGCTGGTGACCTTCGATGTAAACGTGGCGCTGCCCGGCGACTTCACCGGCGGCCGCGCGGCGCTGGAGCGCGCCATCCATCGCGCGCGCATCCACATGCCGGACACATCGCGCGGCGATGGCAAGGGCACACCGGGCGGCACGACCTTATATGACGCGATCTATCGCGCGTGCCGCGAGCGGCTGGCTAAGCGGGCCGGGCGCAAAGCGCTGGTGATCATCACCGATGCGGAAGACACCGGCAGCCGCGCCACGCTGGAGGAAGCACTGGATGCCGCGCAGCGCACCGACACCATCCTGCACATCATCTTGATCACGCAGCGCAGCGGCTTCGGATTCGGCAAGCAGAATGAGCGCGTGGCGCGCAAGCTGGCCGAGCAGACCGGCGGCCGCGTGGTGACCGCGGGGTATGCGCCGGAGATTGACGCAGCGTTCGATCAAATCGCCGAGGAGTTGCGCAGCCAGTACATCCTCGGCTACACCCCCACCAATCGAGCGCGTGACGGCAAGTGGCGCAAATTGCGCGTGGACACCGAGCGGAGAGGCCTGCGCGTGCTCACGCGGCCAGGCTATTTCGCTGCTGTGAGGTAAGAACGCACGCAGCACACACGCATGCCTACAAAGTTTCGTACTCGCGGCGAGAGGCTAATCCAAACGAGAAGAAGCCCACCCTTGCAACGAAGCGCAAGGGTGGGGCATCTGCTACTTATTCTGTGCCGTAGGCTGGCCGGTGCGGGGTGAATCGGCGAAGTAGCCTTTGCGGGAGCGGACTTCGAGGCCGTCGCGCTCGACTTCGATTTCGATCTTGCGGAAGCGGCCGTCGGCGCGCTTGTTGGCGGGTTCGTAGGTGATCTGATACTGGCTGCGCAGCTCGGCGTCGATGTCGGAGAAGGAGCGCGCGAGGTCGTCGATGCGGTAAGGGAAGAAGGCGCGGCCGCCGGTATCTTCCGCGAAGCGCTCGAGCACCTTGTCGCCGTCGGTCTTGTGGGTTTTCTTGGGCGTGTCGCCGCTCACGCTGAGCCAGTCGGTGGACGTGCTGACGGTGTAGATAGCGGTCTCGGAACGCTGGCAGGCTTCGATGGCGTCGCTGCGCAGCGGCCCGGCAGGGTCGGTATCAATGCCGTCGCTGATCACCACCAGCACGCGGCGGATCTGTGTATTCTCGCCGCGCGGCAGCGGCGGATTGAGCAGCTTCTCGTTACACGCATAACGGATGCCGCCGTAAAGCGCCGTGCCGCCGCCGGCACGCTGGCGCATCACCGCTTCGGTGAGCTTGCCGGCGTCATCGGTGAAGTCTTCCACTACGCCGTGCTCGCTATCGAAAGTCATCAGGAAAGCCATGTCCTTGCGGCGGCGCACCACGTTGTGGATGAAGTCCACCGCGGCTTCCTGTTCGAACTTCAGCCGGTCGCGAATGCTGTTGGAAGTGTCAATCAGGATGCCGACGCGCAGCGGCAAGTCGGTTTGCCGGCCGAAGGAGAGAATATTTTGCGGCTTGCCGTCTTCCAGCACGGTGAAATCCTGCTGGTTCAGGTCGGTGATGAATTTCTGCCGGCGATTGAGCACGCTGAAGACGACGTTGACGCGCTCGACGCGGATGGGGATGGTGGGTTCCTGTTGCTTGGACGCAGGGGGCGGAGGCACCGGAGGCTGCTGCGGGCGTTGCGCGGCAACCGCGCCAACCAGCGCCATCAGGATGCCCATCGCGATTGCGGGCTTGCGTTGCATAGGCTCGATTATATGAACGCTCGCAAAACGGCGTCAACCGATTGCTGCGTCGTCTCCATCGCTTCGGCGAGTTGGCGCAAGTAGCTCTGCAAATCTTCGGACAGAGGCGCGCGAACCTCCACCGGCGTGCCGAAGCGCGGATGCAGGAAACAGATGCGCGCGGCGTGCAGGAAGTTGCGTGGCAGGCGAGGCAGCGCCCGGCCCGCGATGCGAATCTGTGCCGGCGCGCCATAAAGCGTATCGCCGACTACCGGGTGGCCGATCGCCGAAAAGTGCACGCGAATCTGATGCGTGCGGCCAGTGCGCAGATCCACCTCCGTCAACGTGAAGGCGGTGCGCGCGCGGCCCGCGCCGGACTCCAGGCGCAGCAGAACGCGCCAATGCGTGGAAGCAGCGCGGCCCTCGCGACGGCGCGTGGTCATGCGGGTGCGGCGGTGGAGATCGCGCGCGACGGGCAGTTCAATTGCGCCGGATTGGCCTTTGAGCCTCCCATGCACCAGTGCGAGATAAGTCTTCTGCACCTTGCGGGAGCTGAATTGCGCGCCGAGTTGCGCATGCGCGTGATCGTTGCGCGCGATCACGACCACGCCGGAAGTTTCTTTGTCGAGCCGGTGTACGATGCCGGGTCGCAGCCCCGCGCCTTCTGCATTGCCCGAGGAAAGCTGCGTGTAGCGATGCAGCAGCGCGTTCACCAGCGTGCCGCTGGCGGATGCCGCGCCGGCCCCGGCGTGTACCACCATGCCCGCGGGCTTGTTCACCACGGCTACGTCGTCGTCTTCGTAAAGGACGTCGAGCGCGATGGCTTCCGGCTGCGCGGCGAGCGCCGGACGTGCTGCCGCTTCGACCTCGACGATTTCGCCGGCTTCAATCTTGCGTGAAGGTTTCGCCGGCGCGCCGTTGATGCGCACGCGGCCCTCGGCGATCAGTTCCTGGATGCGCGTGCGGCTTAGCTCCGGCAGGCAGGCGGCGAGCCAGCGGTCGAGTCGCTGTGCGTCTTCTTGCGCGGGGACAACGATGCGCAGTTGCTTCATGTCAGCGGGCCCAAGGTGCGGATGTTCGAGCGATAGCTTAGCGCAAATCGCTCGGGCGAGCCGCGCGCACAAGCCGGTTGACAGACGCAAATTTCACAGCCTAAGGTGTAACTCAGTGGTGGGGCTTCTTCGCGCAATGGGGTGGGAGTCCTCCGGTCGTGTCCGATGTGGTTTCCCCAGCCAAGGACTGGAAGGTAAGCGCCTCTCCCGAGAGCTCGTTCGTGTTGCACAGGAGTGGGACCGCGTCATGGTCGCGAACGACGCGGAGGCCATCGGGCGTTACCTGCCGACGACTGGACGATTATCGGCCCCGACGGCAGCGGCGGCGATAAGGCGACTTTTCTGGCACTCGTAAAATCAGGGAATCAAAAGACGGTTTTGGTTACGTACGATCTCGACACGGCCCGTACGGTACCGAACGGCGCGCGAATACACTCATCTAATTTAGTTGAGGCCCTTTGCTCCGACAACCTCAATGTGGAGGGAAAAGGAATGCGGCGAGGAGGACCCGAATGATCGGGCAAGTGATTTGAGTTGCCGACCTCCTGGTCCCGAACCAGATTTCAGCCCGTATTGAAACTTGTTGTTTTCTGCTGTCCGCAGTTGATTGCTGTTGAACGCTTTGCCCGCCGAGTGTTGAAGCCTGTTGAATCTTGCGTTTTTCACGGCGCTTCCGCAGCCTCAATTTCGCCCACGTTGCAGCGAGCGCGACAGACTCTGCTCGTCGAAACACCCAGTCAAGTGACCGTGTCCTTCGCTGCGGTCCGACTGTCTGGGCCGGTTACGGCAGCTGAGGTGCTCGGCGGTGCGACTGGCAGGCCTGTATCACGTGCCACGCGCGAAGAATTTCCCCGACTGACCATGCCTGGGCGACGCAGCCGCGGGCGGCGAAAGGCGCGCCACCGTCGAAGATTTCGCTGACGGAGCCGAGTCCCGCGTCGCGGAGGTGGTGGGCCATGGGTTCGAGGAACGAAGCCGCTTGGGCGGCGTGGTTATGAGCGCGGAAATGCGCCAGCGCGAACGGACCGAGCAGCCAACTCCACACCGTGCCCTGATGATATGCCGCGTCGCGTTCACGCGGCGAGCCGCCGTAGTTGAGTTGATAGCCACCAGCGTCCGGCGCGAGACTGCGTAGTCCATGCGATGTAAGTAATTTCTGTGCCACAGCATCGACCACGGCCTTCTGCTGCGCGAGCGTTAGCGGGCTGTGGGCCAGCGAGACGGCGAAAATTTGATTGGGCCGCAGCGACGGATCGTCGCCGTTCGGCCCGTCAATCACGTCGAACAAACAGCCCGCCGACTTGTTCCAAAATCGCTGAAAACTCTGTTCCACTTGGCGGGCGAGAAATTCATAGGAAGCAGTGGGCCGCCCCAAGCGCCGCGCAAAGCCCAACATGGTCATCAGCGCGTTGTACCACAGCGCGTTGACCTCCACCGGCTTGCCGATGCGCGGCGTTACCACCCAATCGCCGACCTTGGCATCCATCCACGTGAGTTGCACGCCCGGCTCGCCGGCATAAAGGAGGCCATCGGCGTTGGCGTGGATGTTGAACCGCGTGCCGCGCAGGTGCCAGTCCATCATTTCGGCCAGAACCGGAAAAAGGTCGCGCAGCAGCGCATCATCCTCGACGCGGTCGCCGGTGCTGGCAGTCTGCCGTACGGCTTCGAAGAACCAGAGAGTGGCGTCCACGGTGTTGTAGTCCGGTTTTGCATCGCGATCGGGAAAATTGTTGGGCAACATGCCTTGGTCTACGAATCGCGCGAAAGTGCGCAAGATTTTTCGAGCAATCTCCGGGCGTCCCGTGGCCAGCGTCAAGCCGGGCAGCGCAATCATGGTGTCGCGGCCCCAATCGGCAAACCATGGATAGCCAGCGATGACCGAAACGGCGGCCGGATCATCGGCCAAGGGCCGCGCAACGATGAACTGGTCGGCAGCCAGCACGAGCTGGCGGACCCAGCCGGGCGCGCCCGCCGCCTGCGGCTGCGCCTCGGCCCACGCGGCCAGCAAGCTGCGCTCACGGGCTTGCTGGCGCTGCCACGCGGATCCGCCGTCGAGTGACGATTGCGGGTCCGTAGAAAGCGCCACCGTAACGCTGCGGCCGGGATCGAGGGTCAGCTCAAACGTCGCGGCGTGCAGATGATCTTCGCGGTCTTCCAACCCGCGCGCGCGCTCCTGCGGCAGGTCGAAATCGCGACACCAATTGTGCTCTGCGCGGGCCTCTGCGGATTCACATTGCAGGTAAAAAGGTGCCGCGCCTTCGAACGCGATAACGCGCACGCCGGCGCCGAAAGCTTCGGTGCGCATCTGCCACTCCCCGGCGTGCGTCACGTTGTGATAGTCGCGATAGTTGACCAGCGCTTTCAGCGTCAGGCGAATCGGGGCGCGGCCACGGCGCAAATGGTAGCGCACGTAGGTGGTGTTCGCGCCGTGCTCCATCCATATGCTTTTCTCCAGAAGCGCGTCGGCGAGCGCAAAACTCCACACGGGGACCGCACCTTCCAGTCGGAAGCGCTCCAGGGAATCGAGCCCGGGCGAATCCACCGACCCGCTCGCCCAGCGGTTCGCGTAAAGGTGATGTGCGCGACCGGCGTACTCGGCGACGTCCTCGAGCTTGGTCACCAGTAGCGTGCGCCCCACCGGCGGGGTGAGCGCGGCGAGCAGCAAGCCGTGGTACCGGCGGGTGAGCGCGCCGGAGATGGTCCCGCAGGCGAAGCCGCCGATGCCGTTCGTCACCAGCCATTCACGATTGCTGGCGGCCGCGAAATCACCGCAGATCTCGCGGCCGAAATCCACGTGAGCGGCCAGCCCCGCCGCAGATCGAGTACCCTGCGCAGGATTTTCAACTGCAACGGCGCGCGCATTGGTTGCCATGATTGTTGCACTCCCGCTTGCGGACCAATCGTCTGCGCGAAAACACGGCGGCCCCGGCGGTCCGCCGCCTTGCTCACAGTGGCGCGACTTCGCAGTACACCTTGATGGCGTCGCGCGCCTCGGTGAGTGTCTTCATCAACTGGACGTAATTCTCGAGTCCCTGAATCGGATGCGTAAGCAGTTTGGCCAGCCAGCCCGGATAGGACAGCTCGCCTTGCGAAAGATCCTTTGCGCCCAGCTCAAAATATTCGCGGTTCGCGTTCACGCTGCCGACCGCCACTTTGTTGCCAAGCACAAAACCGAGATTGATGCGGTCTGCGGGAATTTCCACCGTGCGCTCGCCACCGGTGATCGAAACCATTACCAGCACGCCGTTCTTCGCCAGCACGTCCATCGCTTCGAAAACCAACGGTGAGTAACCGGTTCCCTCGATCATGATATCGAAGGGACCGAAATGCGGCGACGCCTGTGTCAGCGACATATCACGCGTAGAGACGTAACGCGCGCCGATTTCTTCCAGCAGCACGGAGTTCCGGTAAGGCGCACGCTCCAGGCCGAAGGCAGTGACTTCCAACCCGCGCAATCGCAACACTATTGCGGCCAGCAAGCCCAACGTACTCGCGCCCATCACTGCGGCGCGTCTTGGCCGCCATACGCGCAGACGCCGCTGGATTTCGTAGGCTTGGGAAATCGCCTTCTCGACCACCGACGTCGGCTCCAACAGCACGCCAACCTGCTTCAACTCCGCCGGAACGCGCACAATGTACTCGGGGTCATCAACGACATATTCCGTCAAGAAGCCGTGGCGCAGATTGATGCAGCACTCGAAGTACGTGTCGTCGGTGGTCATATCGTACGTGCCGATCTTGTCGTACAGGCTCGAACCGGGTCGTCGGACGGTGGAGGCTGCGTAATCGCCCGGCTGGAATTCACCGACGTTGCGCCCTACGGCCACCACGCGGCCAAAACTTTCGTGGCCCAGAATCAGGTAGTCATCACCGGCCGGCGCCGTGCCATATTCCGCGGCATTGATTTCCTTGTCCGTACCGTCCACGCCCACGCGAAGCATTTGTACCAGCACACCGCGGCCGTCGGGGATTTCGTCGAGCGACGGCTGGCGCACCTCGCGCAGATGCACCGAGTCCGGCCGGCCGGGTATGACGGCGATCGCTTTCATCACTTCACCTTTTGTGCGTTTGCCCACAGCGCCGCTGACTTCATTCACTTCAACAGGCATTTCATTTCTCCATCTTCCGATGCAGATTCTCGCGCGAGTCGTTCCCGCGCGCCCAACTGCCTATTCGCCGCTTTGCTCGATCAGTTTTGCGACCAGGCCGGTCCAACCGGTCTGGTGCGAAGCTCCGATCCCGGCGCCGTGGTCCCCGTGAAAGTATTCGTGGAAGAAAATCAGATTGTGCCAGTGCGGGTCGGACTGGAGTTTCTGGTTGCCGCCGAACACCGGACGACGCCCGGTCGCGTCGCGCAGGAAAATGCGGATCAACCGGCGCGAGATTTCCGCCGCCACGTCCCACAGCGGCATCATGCGGCGCGAACCGCTGGGACACTCAGCCCTAAACGTACCGCCATAAAAGTGATGGAATTTCTGCAGCGATTCGATCAGAAGATAGTTCACCGGAAACCAAACCGGTCCGCGCCAATTGGAATTGCCGCCGAAGAGTCCGGTGGAGGATTCCGCCGGCTCGTAGTCCACGCGATGCGCCATGCCATTCACTTGCAACACGTACGGGTTCTCGCGATGGAAGCGGGAAACGGCGCGAATGCCATAGGGCGAGAGGAACTCGGACTCATCCAGCATGTAACGCAGCACTTGCGTCAGTTGGCGGCGGTTGACCAGCGAAAGCAGGCGCCGTGGGCCGGCGGGACCGGCTTCGGCGATTTCGATGTGGCCCATCACGTCGGGGCGATTTTCGATGAACCAGTTCATGCGCCGGGTAAAGCCGGGAAGTTTGGCGATCATTTCCGGCTCGAGGGTCGCCACCGCAAAGAGCGGGATGAGCCCGACCATCGAACGCACCTTCATGGGCAACGGCTTTCCATGCGCATGCAGAACGTCGTAGTAAAAGCCGTCCTCTTCGTCCCAAAGCGAAATGCCCTCGCCGCTCAGATCGTTGATGGCGTGCGCGATGTGTACGAAGTGCTCGAAGAACTTGCTGGCCACATCCTCGTAGGCGGGATTGTCGCGGGCCAGCTCCAGCGCGATCGCCAGCATATTCAGGCAGTACATTCCCATCCAACTGGTGCCGTCGGATTGCTCGATATGGCCGCCCGTCGGCAGGGGCGCCGAACGGTCGAAGACGCCGATATTGTCCAGCCCCAGGAAGCCGCCCTGAAAGACGTTGCGCCCTTCGGGGTCTTTGCGGTTCACCCACCAAGTGAAGTTGAGCAGCAGCTTGTGAAAAACCTTTTCGAGAAAGTCGCGGTCGGCCACGCCGCGTATGCGTTTCTCTATCTTGTAAACGCGGAATGCGGCCCAAGCCTGCACCGGCGGGTTCACATCGCCGAACGCCCACTCATACGCCGGCAGTTGCCCGTTGGGATGCATGTACCACTCGCGCAGCAGCAGGACGAGTTGCTCTTTCGCAAACTCCGGGTCCACCAGCGCCAGCGGAATGCAATGGAAGGCCAGATCCCACGCCGCATACCACGGATACTCCCACTTGTCGGGCATGGAAATGATGTCAGCGTTGTACAGGTGCTGCCAGTCCGAGTTGCGGCCGTGTTTGCGGCCGTCGGGCGGCGCGGGCTGTACCGGATCGCCTTCCAGCCATCGCCGCACATCGATGTGGTAGTACTGCTTCGACCACAGCATGCCGGCGAAGGCCTGCCGCTGCACAAGGCGCGCGTCTTCACTCGTACATTTGCCTTGACGCTTGGCGTAGAACTGATCGGCTTCCGCCAGCCGCGCGTCAAAGATGGAATCGAATTGGCTGCCGACCAGCACGGCTTTGGGCGCCTGATCCGTGAAGCGCAGGCGGACGACGGCGATGGCGCCGGCGTCGATGCGCAGCGAATAACACGCGGCGGCCTTCGTGCCCTCACGCAGCGGGTTCACCGCCGTGGTCATGCCATGCACCACACAGTTATTGATGCCGTCCTTCAGGTACGGCGAAGCGTTCGGGAAGCCGTAGAGCCGCTGCGCGTTGGTTTCATTTTCGGTGAAGAAAACCTGCGGCGCATTTTCGCAGAGCAGGTAGCGGCGGCCGTAACGCGCGGTGTCCAGCTCGATCACGGCGCACGAGCCGGCATCTTTAGCCTGCGCGAGGCGCGGTTTCTGAGCGTGAGCGCGCTCTTCCGAACCGCCATTCGAGCCCCATGCCCACGTGTTACGGAACCAAATGGTTGGCAATAGATCCAATTGCGCGGCCTCGGGGCCGCGGTTGTGTGCCGTGATGCGAATGAGGATGTCTTCTGCGCTGGCCTTTGCGTATTCCACGACCACTTCGAAGTACCGGTCGCCGTCGAACACGCCGGTGTCCATCAACTCAAATTCCGGCGCGTTGCGGCCGCGGCGCCGATTCTCATCCACCAATCGCGCATACGGGAATTCAGCCTGCGGATATTTGTACAGATACTTCATGTAAGAGTGGGTGGGAGTCGAATCGAGGTAGGCGTAGTATTCCTTCACATCTTCGCCGTGATTGCCCTCGTTGCCGGTTAGCCCGAACAGACGCTCCTTCAGAATCGGATCTTTCCCGTTCCACAGCGCCAGCGCGAAACAAATCACTTGATGGCGATCGCTGATGCCAGCAATCCCGTCTTCGCCCCACCGATAGGCTCGGGAGCGCGCGTGATCGTGCGGAAAATAGTCCCACGCGGTGCCGCCCGGGCTGTAGTCCTCGCGCACCGTTCCCCATTGCCGCTCGCTCAGATACGGCCCCCACCGCTTCCAATGGACGGTGCGATTGCGGGATTCTTCCAGCCGACGCTCCTCCGCAGGCAGGCTGCGCTCTTCTTGCATCGTGATCTCCGGTTGCGCGGCTATGACGTTGGGCATAGCTCTCAGATGCGTTGACGGTCCGGAGGATTCAAAAGATCACTCTGGTTTTCCAGCCCAGGATCGGCAAATTCGCGCATCCTTACTGGCTTACTCCCATCCAACTTTCGCGATGATTCGGAACCGAATTGCTTGGGGAAATACACGCGGGACAACGCGTGGACGGCCAAGACACTGCCACACTCGCGAGCAGATTGCTGCCGGGTCGCAAGCGCCAAGAGGGGATATGCTGGAAATCGTCGCGCTTGTGACGTGCTCGGAATGTGGGACAGAGCCGGATTTCCACCCACAGTGCCCGGCAGGCTCGCACCGGGGCGAGGCTGAATTCGAACCGCGCTCGCCTGTCGTCGTAGTCGAAAGCGTATTCGCCTGCCCGGAGTGTGGCGCGCCGCAGTCTCGCTGGCGCAGGTAGGGACGGGCAAGCCTCCTGCATCACTCTGCCATTCCGGCGCGTTTGAGTAAACAGCCGAAATCCGGCAGAGTAGCCGCCTTCAGCAAAAGACGGCCTCGGTCCGAGGTAGTCACGTGTCAAGGCTTCCGGTTGGTTCTGACGACTTCGGCAGAAGCCCCATTACGATGGAACGACCGGCTCTGTACTATACGACTGGCGGCTCCGCCGCGCTGTGATTTTCACTTCTCGATTAATTGGACCGCGTGTCCATCAGGGTCGCGCACCGTAATTGCCCGGCGGAATCCCAACAAGGCGTCCGGCAGGCGCACGGCGCCGGGCGACACCCAAAGGAATTTTCTAGCGCGAGTCGCTGCCGCACCGGCTTCCGCGCTTGCCACAACCACGTTGGTTTGCCAGTGTGTGAGGTCGTTTGCTTTCCAGTCCAGCGGCGTCGCGCGGCCGTCGCGTGGCGCTAGATATTCGAGAAGCTCGATCCCCGGGCCTGAGGCAGCGCGCAAGGCGGTGATTCGAAGCCGCGCGCCGAAGACATTGTTCAGGTGCTCTTGCTCCGGTCCGTAGTTTTCGCTCTCGCCGGCCACGGTCATGCCTAGCGTGTCGCGGTAGAAGCGCAGGCTCGCATCCGTGTCGCTGACCACGATGGCGGTGTGGTCAATTCCCAGAAAAAGTCTGTCCGATGCGCGCCGCCATTTGGCATCACCCTTGCCGGCGGGAAACTGAAGGATTTCCAGATGGTGTCCATCGGGGTCCTTGAAATAGAACGCGCGAATGCCCGCCGCGGCAGGAATGTAATCCGGCAGCTTTTGCGGGCCGGTGGAAGCATGAGCCGCCCCATGCTCGCGCAGCCGCGCGTAAGCGCGATCCATATCGCTGACGATGACCGCAATGTGCTGGAACCAGCGGTCGTTGGAGCGTGAGTCGGCCGGAATCGGACGCCCCTTTGGGGCAAGATACTCGGTGAGCTCGACAATCTCTTCGCCGAGCCGCAAACGCACCACGCGCACCCGTGCACCGAAGACCCCTTGCAGCCGCTCGTACTCCGGCCCCGCGACTTCGCGATCCGATAGCTTCTCGAACGTCAGCACCCCGGTGTAGAAGGCCACCGCGCGATCCATGTCGCTTACCGTCATGCCGATGGAATCGACGGTTAGCGCAGAAACCTGCGCTGCGGCTGATGTGGATTGCCCACGCGCCGCCGGCGCTAGGTGTAGCGAAAACAGTAGCGCCAGCGCCGCCAGCATCCGGCGACTGCGATTGCTTGCGTGGCAAGGAACGAATACGCGATTCACGCTCACGTGACGTTAGTCCAATCTTCAATCGGCTTCATGGCGCTCTCCTTGAGGCCCATGTTGCACCGCGGGTTCGTGTTTGCAGCCGATAGACTGCGGTGCCCGCGGTCAGGTACAGCACACTGCCGTCATCGCCCCACGCCACGTTCGATGTAGGTGTACCGAACTGGATTCGGCCAAGGATTGTTGCGTCAGGCGCGATAATGTAAAAGGCGCCCGGCCCAGAAGCGAAGAGACTACCGTGCACGTCCACCTTAAACCCATCCGGGTCACCCGGCCCGAATTTTCCCAGTGGTGTGGCGTCGAGAAAGATGCGCCCGTTGGCTAGCGTGCCATCCTCGCGCAGGTCGAACACGTGCCACGCCTGCCGACGGGGCTTCACGCTAGTCACGTACAGTTTCTTTTCGTCCGGCGAGAATGCAATGCCGTTGGGCGCCACGATTTGATCCGTGAGCAACGTGACTTCGCCGCTTGGCCGCAAGCGGTAGACACCCGCGAACGAAAGCTCGCGCGACGGGTCGTCATATTGTTTTGGCAGTCCGAACGCCGGATCTGTGAAGTACACGTCGCCATTCGATTTGATAGCGATGTCATTGGGGCTGTTGAAGCGCTTGCACTGGTAGCGATCCGCCAGCACGGTGCGCCGTCCATCGGGTTCTAGCCGCGTTATGCGGCGATCACCATGCTCCGCGATGATCAGGCGGCCCTGCGCATCCCACGCCAGTCCGTTTGATCCCGGCTCTCTGCCCGTGAACGGCGCCGTCCCGGTGTACCCGCTGGGCCGGAGAAACAGCGTCACGCCTGCGCCCTCCGTCCACTGGTAAATCGCATTGCGCGGAATATCAGAGAAAACAAGAAAACCGCCTTCGCGGTTCCACGCCGGCCCTTCCACCCAACTGTGCCCATCCGCAATCTTGTCGAGTCGCGCTCCGGGTGTAATCAGGCCGTCCAGTCGCGGGTCGAGCCGAATGAGTTGGGGCTCGGGGTCTGGCGCGTTTTGCCATCCTTCAGTAATCGTGTTTGTAGCACTGACAAAAATGCCAGCCGCCATACAGATGACTGCAAGAAACAAAGCCCGCTTCACGGCCGCTCCTCGATGGCGAACGATTCTGCCACTCCAGGGGGCATCGCCGGAGTGGAGTCCTCGTCTGCGGCAAAAATCAGTTGCGCGAATTCCAGGGGGTTGTCTCGCTGTATGTGGTAGCGCTGCGCGGGGTAGTAGATGGTGTGATAGTCGCGAAGCAACTCAGATTCAGACAGCCCCTCCATGTTGCGCGCCAGTGCGCGCTGAAGTGCGGTCTCGAACGAGCACTCCACCCAGACAGCCAGGTCGAAAAGCGGCTGAAGCTCGCGCTGAAAAACAAACACGCCCTCAAAAAGGATCAGATCGATACTGCGGAAGCTAAATGTTTTGCGGCGCGGCTCGCGGTCCTGCGTTTGCATCACATCCGCCGTGACCTCGATGCTGCCATGCGCCCGCAAGGGCAAGAGCACTTGCTCCAGCAGGTCGGCAAAGCGCAAGCCTTTTTCGAAGAAACGCAGGCCGGGGTCCGGGTCTCCAAACCGCACAGCAGGGGGATTGTGCCAGTCGTCAATTCCGAGCAGCGCAACACGCACGCCCTCTGACCGCAGCGCTGCTTCTAGCTTCGCAGCGAGCGTGCTTTTGCCCGATCCGTCAATTCCACTGATACCGGCGAGGGGTAGGCCGTGGGGTGAGCCTCGCCGGCACAATTCCAGAAGGTCGTGCGACAACTTGTCCACGCGCGTGAGGCGGCGCTGGACGCTTCTTGCGTCTGGAAACTGGTTGCCCATTGTCATTCGATTCCGGCTACTGAAGCCGCTCCTTGAGGTGGTCGCCCACGCGAAGCGCGTTGGCCATGATGGTCAGCGCGGGATTCACGGCGCCGCTGGAAGGGAAAAAGCTGCCATCCACAACGTACAGATTGTCGAGGTCGTGCGCTTTGCAATTGGCGTCAAGGGCGGAAGTTTTGGGATCGCGCCCAAAACGGATGGTGCCGTTCTGGTGGGCTACGCCGGCCAGCGGGATTTGCTCGCCGAGAAACAGATTGCGCGCGAAGAGACCTTGGTGGCAATCGTGCCCGTGCACGTCGCACTTGGTTTGGTTCTGCATCAGGCTCTTCAGTTTGGCGACGAGCCGTCTGTGGCCTTCCTGATTGTTCGGCTTGTATTGCAAGACGAGTTTGCCTTCGGAATCGAGCGTCACGCGGTTATCCGGGTCAGGCAAGTCCTCCGAGGTGAGCCAGAAATCCAAGGAGTGCTTGGCCATCAGGTCGAGTGTCCAGCCAGGCGCGATCGCTGGCGCTCCGGCGGAAAGCGCAACGCCATCCAGCTTCCCCACAAATGAAATGTGGCCCATCGGGTGCGGCCATTCCTTCGACCCGAAATAAAAATCGTTCACAGCCAGCGTCTTCTGAAAAATTGTTGGGTTCGGGCATTTGGAAAGCGCCAGCACGACGGAGTTGATGTGGCCCATGTAGTGCCGGCCAACCATGTCGGACGAATTGGCCAGCCCGCGCGGGTGCTTCTCGTTCGCTGAGCGAAGCAGCAGCGCCGCCGAGTTAATCGCACCGCAGGAAACCACAACGATGCTGCCCGAATACGATTCCGCGCCGCCGCTCCGTTCCACCACCACGCGTGCAACCTCTCGAGCATTTCCGCTGGTCTCCAGCTTCAACACCTTTGCGCCGGTCAGTAGCGTTACGTTGGCATGCTGCAACGCCGGGTCGACCGCGCACACCTGCGCATCCGACTTGCCATAGACCATGCAGGGAAAACC
>JBOGNS010000271.1:0-1818 GCA_050747305.1 Candidatus Acidiferrales bacterium
GGCGTGCGTGCCACGATCATCGAAGCGCCGACCAGCGAAATTAAGTTGCGGGCCTACGGCGTCACGCGCGACGTGATCCTCAAGCGAATCGAGGAGGCGCTGGCGCATGCCCTGGCGAACGGCATCACCGTTGCCTTCTTTGCAGTGGATGGCACGCGTAGCGACCTCGGCTTCCTGCGCAAAGTGTATGAAACCGCCCTCGGCGCCGGTGCGGCGGAAATTGTGGTCGTGGACACCATCGGCGCGTGCGGCCCGGAAGCCGTCGAGTATCTCGTGCGCGAAGTGCGCGGCTGGATCGGGCCTGCCGTACCGCTGCACTTTCACGGGCACAACGATTTTGGCCTGGCTACCGCGTCGGCGATTGCTGCGGTGCGCGCAGGCGCGCAGTGGATTCAGGGCACCATCAACGGGATGGGCGAGCGCGCGGGCAATGCCGACATCGGCGAGATCGCCGCGGCGCTGCATTGCGTTTATGGCGCGCCGGTGGAAATGAATCTGGCGCGGCTGCGCGAAGTGTCGCAGGTCGTGGCGCGCGAGTCCGGCTACACGCTGGATGCGTGGAAGCCGGTGGTGGGTGAGAATCTATTCATGCGCGAGAGCGGCGCGGTTGCCAGCCAGTTCAAGACGCCGGAGGCCATCGAGCCTTTTTCGGCGGAGCTGGTGAACGCGCGGCGCGCCATCGTGCTGGGCAAGAAAAGCGGGCTGGACAGTATCGCGCTCAAGTGCGAAGAGTTGGGCCTGACGCTGCCCGAAGAGCATCGCCCCGCCGTGCTGGCGGCAGTGAAACAGCGCGGCATCGAGAAGCGCGCGCTGGTGAGCGACGACGAGTTCCGCGCCATCGTCGCCACCGTGAAGCAGGCGTAGGGGCAGGCCCCTGTGCCTGCCCCTTATCACGCGCTGCTCGCTTCGTTTTGCGGAAGGTTCGTATGGAGTGCGGGAGCTTGCTCCCGCTTTGTTTACACTACGCTCGAGAATTGCGCCTCACTGCGATTTCTAAACAAAGCGGCGGCAAGCCGCCGCACTCCAGAGCCGCCTGCGGCGGCGGGGAGAAATCATGGATCGCAACTTTTTCTACGGCTTCATGAATGGCGAGGGCACGCTCGATTACGAGCTGTACCTCAACACCAAGCAACTGCTCTCGTCGCAGAAAGATTTGCGCGCGTTCTGCAACCCCGACGAGCTGCAGTTCCAGATCGTCCACCAGATCGAAGAGCTGTGGATGAAGCTGATCAACTACACGCTGCTGGACATTGACGACTACCTCCAGCAGGGCAACACCAATCGGGTGATCACGCTCTTCAAGCGCGTACACATCGCGCTGAAGCTGATGACCGACCAGTTGGCGCTGCTCGAAACCATGTCACCCAAGGAGTATCAGGAGATTCGCCTGCAACTGGGCAACGGCAGCGGCCAGGAATCACCCGGCTTCCGCACCGTGCTGAGAATGCACCCGCACATCTGGGAATCGTTCCGCACGCACTATCTGGAAAAGCGCGGGCTGGACATCGAGAAGATTTACAACTCGCAGTACAAGCACGACGACGCGTACGTAATCGCCGAGGCGCTGGCGGAGTTCGATGAGCTATTCCAGAAATTTCGCTACCACCATTTTCAGCTCATCCACCGCACCATCGGCTTCGGCGCCAAATCGCTCAAGGGGCGCGCGGTGGAAATCCTGCAAGAAGGATTGCGCACCGTCTTCTTCCCCGAGCTTTGGGAAATCCGCCACAAAATGACCGACGCCTGGGGCGCACAGTACGGCGTAGTGCGCGAACCCATCGGCCACTAATGTGATGTAGCGGCGACCTTCAGGTCGCC
>JBOGNS010000272.1:0-2432 GCA_050747305.1 Candidatus Acidiferrales bacterium
GCCCTCCACCGTCACTTCCAGCACGTAGTTGTGCCCATGCCCGTGCGGGTTCGCGCACTTGCCAAACACGCGCCGGTTTTCTTCCTCGCTCCACTCCGCGTTGCGGTAGAAGTGCGACGCGCTAAATTCCACTTTTCTCGTGAGCCGTATCATGTTCTTGCTTTCTTGGGCGTTTCTCTGTGACCTCTCTATTTTGAGTCGGCTCTGTTGACGTCCTGCCGTTCTTGGTAAAGCCGGGGTGAGATTACCCCTGAGATTCTTCGTCGCTGCTTGTCCGCCTTGGGCGGACAAGCAAGGCGCTCCTCAGAATGACAGCACTTGCTCACCTCACCGAGATATCGACGGAGCCGTTCTGCGTTCTGCGTTCTGAGTTCTGAGTTCTGAGTTCTAACTTCTACTTTCCACCGAGTATTCTCGTCCTTTCCAAGTCACTCGTCCACGCGCATGGCGCCGCGCCGACTCCACCAACGCCGCGCAGTAGAGCAGCACACCCGGTGTGTAATATACGATTCTCCTCGCCGGGTAATGATTCCGCCGCAATTCAATCGCATACCCCGCATGCCGCAGCGCCAGCATCAGCGCGCCCAGCAGCGGAAACGCAACATGGAACCCGCCCAGCGCCAGCAGGATTACCGGCGCCCACGGAAACACCACCATCAACTCTCGCGCGAACGCACCGCGCGTCCCACCGACCAACTCGTACAGTCCCTTCGACCAGCCTTCCCACATCGCTGCGAAACTGCGATACATCCGCGCGCTTACAATGCCCTGCCCGCGCGCAAAATGAATTTTAATTCCCTGCGATTTCGCCAGCCGCGCCAGCGCCAAGTCTTCTACGACTTCATTCTTTACCGCCGCATGCGTGCCCAGATTCTCGTACGCGTCGCGGCGGATCATCAGATACTGCCCATTGGCTGCCGCCACCGACGACGACGGATCGCTCACCGCGTGATACGGGAACAACTGCGCCAGCCGGCAAAACACAAACGGCACCAGCGCCCGCTCCCGCCACGTCTCCGTCTGCTGCTCCGGCGAATATGACACTAACTCCGCGCCGGTGCGCTGCGTGTCTTTCAGTGCCTGCGCCGCCCCCCCGGCAAGATGCGTGGTGTCCGCGTCGGTAAAGAGCAACCATTCGCCGGTGGCCCGCTGCGCTCCGAGCCACACCGCGTGATTCTTTCCCAGCCATCCGCCCGGCACGCCGCCGGTCTCGATCACCGTCAGCCGCGGGATGCGCCCGCTCATGTCGCGCAGCACCGCGGCCGTCCCGTCGCTCGACTCGTCATTCACCACGATGATCGCGCCAATCTCTTCCTGTGCCGCCAGTGACTCCACGCACCGCGCGATATTCGCTTCCTCATTCCGAGCCGGCACGATTGCTGTGATTATCGGCATCACCTGCCACGTCAAATAGAGGCACCGGCGCGAGTTCCCGTGAACTCGCCTCGGTGTCTGGGTTGATGTTGATTCGTCATCCAGAGTTCTGAGTTCGCGTTCCGCTCTGAAACCGCTATTATAGTACGCGGAGGAGCACCGAAGCCTTGCGTGAAAGAATCGTCACCGCCATCGCACTGATCGGCGCCGCCGGTCTGCTGCTGCTTTTCGCCAGCCCCACGTATCGCCAAGGCGAACCCAGCATCGCCGGGCAGCCGGCGCCCGATTTCAGTTTCACGCTCGACGGCAAGCCTACGAAATTAAGCGACCTTCGCGGCAAAGTTGTGGTGCTGAATTTCTGGGCCACGTGGTGCCCGCCTTGCGTGGATGAAATGCCGTCACTGGATGCGCTGCACGCCATGATCGCCCCGCAAGGCGGCATGGTGCTCGGCATCAGCGTGGACGACGACCACGCCGCTTACGAAGCCTTCCTGCAGCGCCTCAACATCCGCTTCCCCAACTACCGCGACCCCGATAAGCGCATCAACGCCGACTACGGCTCCTATATGTTCCCGGAAACCTACATCATCGGCCCCGACGGCCGCATCGCCCGCAAAGTCATCGGCCCGCAAAACTGGAACGATTCGGCACACCTGACCTTTATTCGCAGTCTCTCGACGCAGTAGCTGCTACCACATTCCGAGCGCGCGCCACCACAGCAGGCCGACTCCGAGCCACACAACGAGATTGAAGATGACGACGAGGAAGCCGACTCGCCACCACGTGACCTGGCTCACGTAGCCGGCGCCGAAGAAAATGGGCGCGGGGCCGGTGCCGTAATGCGTCAGCGACGCGTTCAGGTTCGACGCGAATGCCAGCGCCAGCGCCGCCACCAGCGCGGGCACGCCGTGGCCCACCGCCAGCAGCAAAAAGGCGGGATACAGCGCAGTGATGTGCGCGGTCATCGACGCGAATCCGTAGTGGATGAACACGTACGCCAGCACCAGCGCCACCAGCGCGGGCAGCCACGTCCAACCTTCGAGCAAACCTGAAATCTT
>JBOGNS010000273.1:0-17846 GCA_050747305.1 Candidatus Acidiferrales bacterium
GGCCTATTCCATGCGCATTGCAGACTTGAAACGCGACCAGCGTTTCAAGTACGTCACTGTGTTCAAGAATCGCGGAACGCTGGCGGGCGAAGACTGGGAACATCCGCACTCGCAGATCACCGCGACCACGTTCGTGCCGCGCCGCGTCCTCTACGAGTTGCGCGCCGCGCGCGAGCACTATCTGCAAAAGGATCGGTGCGTGTTCTGCGACATCATCCGCCAGGAGGAGAAGTCCGGCGAGCGCATCGTGGATTCGCAAGGCGACTACGTTGCATTCTGCCCTTATGCCTCGCGCGTGCCGTATGAATTGTGGCTGATGGCGCGCAAACACAACCATTTGTTCGAAGCGCCGCGGCCCGGCGCGAACCGCCGCAACCTGGCATCGTTGCTGGGGCGGGTGTTGCGGCGGCTGAACCAAGTGGCGCCGGCGTATCACATGGTGATTCATACCGCGCCAAACCTGATTCCGTATCAGGGCGCGCTCAGCGAATACTGGAAAACAATCGCCGACGACTACCACTGGCACATCGAGGTACTTCCCATCATCGAGAAGCGCAGCAAGTCCTATTCGATCAAAGAAATTTACTTCAACGCAGTGCTTCCGGAGCAGGCCGCCGAGCGCCTGCGCCAGCTCGACCCCAGCGCGTGAACCCGCCTCGCAGCTCGCGTAGCGCGGTTCGAGTGGCTGGCGCCGCGCCTCCTGCGTCGGTGGTGGGGCGAACCGATTGCGAGCCTCATCCAGGCATCCGCGACCGGGAAAAAGTACACGCCGAGCGCCGCGCCCAGCGCGGTGGGATTATTCGCCGCGTGCTGATTACGCTGTTTGTGTTGCTCACGCTGGTTTGCCTCTACCTGGTGCGCGGGCCGATCCTGCGCGGCGCCGCGCACTTGCTGATTACGGAAGATGACCTGGAACCCGCTGATGCCATCGTGGTGCTGGGCGACGACAATTACGCAGGCGACCGGGCAGCTCGCGGCGCCGAGTTGTTTCAAGCGCGCTGGGCGCCGGTGGTAGTTGCCAGCGGGCGCTACTTGCGCCCTTACGCGTCGGTGGCCGACCTAATTGCGCGCGATCTTACCGATGGCGGAGTGCCGCCCGATGCCATTATTCCATTGCGCCACCGTGCCGCCAGCACTCGCGAAGAGGCGCTGGCCGTCAGCGAACTGGCGCGCGAACGCCGCTGGCGCCGCCTGATTGTCGTCACCTCTAACTATCACACGCGGCGCGCGCGCTACATCTTCCGCGACGTGCTCGGCGCTGACTTCGATATTCGCGTCGCGCCAGCCGCCGATTCTGAGTTTGACCCGCGCGCATGGTGGCAGTCCCGCGAGGGCTGCAAGATTTTCGCCCGCGAAACCGCCGCCTGGCTGCTCGCTGTGTGGGAGTCCCTCACAGGCTCGGACGCGGAGAAGAACGGGACCGGCGCTCTTGCCGACCCTGATTTCCTGCCCGTTGTGGGCCGTTCCCGGCACGACACACAACTTGTAAACACCTGTCTCTTTGCCTCTCGACTCGCGGCTTGCACTGGTCTATAGTGCGTCAGCCGCAAACCCGGGTGTTCCCCAGTCCACCTTTCGCGGCCAAAATCGGGGGAGGACTCCATGTGGCGCAAGCAGACAGATGCAGTGCCTTCGTCATCCGACGAAGGATCGCGGCCGGCCGTGGTCGCCGTCCCTGCCGACGTTCCTTCCCGCGAACCGGCGCGCGCAGTCGCCCCAGCAGGCGGCACGCAAATCGGCAAGACCATTTCGATTCGTGGGGACATCAGCGGGCGTGAAGACATCTTTCTCGACGGCGCCGTGGACGGGAACGTCCGTGTGGAAGGCGGGCGGCTCACGGTAGGCCCTGCCGGGCGCGTCCGCGCTGACCTGGATGCGCGCGAGATTGAGGTGCAGGGCTCCGTGGACGGGATGTTGCTGGGTCACGAACGCGTGCGCATCGGGCGCACCGGCCGGTTATCGGGCGATGTGGTCACGCAGCGTATCGCGGTGGAGGATGGCGCGATCATTCGCGGCAGCGTGGATATCGCGCGGCCCGGACAGAAAGCAACCAGAACTCAGCAAGCTCAGAGGCCGGAGGTTAGCAAACAGAAGCCCTCCGAGAGTGTTCAGAAGGTGGAAGTGGTGCCGGTGAGGGCGGAAGCCGGCAGCGAGAAACCGGTCGTCGAGAAGCCTGTGCTACATGCGGAACCGGCGAAGTTGGAGGGTCAGAAACCCGAGCCATCGAGCGGAACCGCCCCGGCCAACGCGGCAGACAAGACCGGGAAGCCAGATGCGATCGTCGAAAGCGCCCAGCAGCTCAAGGCGGTCGATGTGACACCCGGAACTTGATGGGGAACGGCAACATGAGTTTTCTTAACAGATTTCTTGGCGAGCAGGAGCGGCATCCGGCGCATCCGGCAGCGCGGGTGCGCGAAGTGGCGGCGGGCGCAGCCACTAAGTTAGCGGCGCAGCCCGTGCTGCGTCCTTCGAACAGCCTCAAAGACTTTCTCTGGCACATCAGCGACGTGCAGAACGGTCGCCTGCTGGACCTCGGACCTGTTGCCCAGTCCACCATCAGTTTTTTTCTGGAGCGCGGATACAAGATTTATAGCGAAGATGTCTTGCGCGGATGGCGCGAGCATCTAGCGCTCGAGGAGAAGCGGCTGCTGGCGGCCCAGGTGGGTGGACAAGTTAAGCAGCAGGAGTTCGCCATGCCGGCCATTGCCGCGCGTTTTCTGGAAACCAACTTGCGTCATGCGGCGGGCACCTTCAACGCCGCATTGCTCTGGGATGCCTGCGATTTTCTGGATGCCGAGGCCATGGCGCCGGTGGTGACCCGCGTGCTCGAACTGCTGCGGCCCGGCGGCGTGATTCTCGCGCTATTTCACAGCCGCAAGCCGGAGGGCTTTTATCGCTACCGCGTGCGCGATAAAGAAAATATCGAACTGCTTCCGGCGCGCCCGCTGTTTCCGCAGGTGCGCATCCTGCAGAACCGCGATCTGCTGAACTTGTTCGGCGGCTTCCGCACCTCAAAGACTTTCGTAGGCCGCGATCACCTGCGCGAATCCATCTACGTCAAGTAACTCAAGCCGTAAAACAGGGCTTACAGTCGACAGCTTACAGTCAACAGTTTCACAGTCTACAGTCGACAGCTTACGGGCGTAGCGGCTCGATGGCTTTGCTTTTGCTGTGAGCTGTGGACTGTCAACTGTCGACTGTGGACTGTTAGCTGTCGGCTTAGTTCTGAGTTCTGCCTTCTGAGTTCTAGGTTCCGATTTGCACCGTAACTTCGGCGCCGCGCTGCACGCCCAGCGCCTTGGCCGCGCTCGAGCGGTTCATGGAAATTTCCAGGAAGCCGCTGGACCCAATCAGCGCGAACGGTTCCCCCGGCTCGCCCTGCGAATAGGTTTGGGCGAACCGCGTCACCGGCTTGGAGCCAACCGTCACGGTAAACTTCGCATTGGCCACCAGCAGTTGCGGCACATCCTCTGCTGCGAGGTTGGTGATGGCGTTGCCGAAGTTATCCACCTTCAGCACCACGCCGTGCACCACGCCGTTTGCGGACTTCGGCTTGGGCAGGCTGAAGCGCACAAAGTCCGTGACTTCGTCGCCAAAACTCGACACCTGTCCGTTCTTGCTGAGCCATCCCGCCACGGGTGCGAAGATATCGCGTCCGTGGAACGTGTTGCTCATCGGACTCAGAAAATAATGTTCCGCGGTGACGTGTCGCACCGTAACGCGCTCTTCGCGCTCGTACACCATCGAGAGCACGCCATTATCCGGCGCCACGAAGTAGTGCTGGTCGCCGCTCACCAGCAGCGGGCGCCGCTGCGTCCCCACGCCGGGATCCACGATCACGATGTGAATCGTCTTCAGCGGAAAGTAACGATACGACTGCCCGATGGTCAGCGCGCCATCCAGGATGTCGTAGGGGATTACCTTGTGGCTGATGTCCACAATCTCCGCATCCGGATTCACCTTCAGGATCACGCCTTTCATCGCGCCTACCAGATGATCGTTGGTGCCGAAATCGGTGGTCAGCGTAATAATCGGGCGCGCCAAAGGCCTCTCCGTGGCGCAGGCTTCCAGCCTGTGCCTGTCTTGCCGTCGCAGTGATTGCGCAACGTCGAACCCGTCGTGCTTCGCAAGCGAGTTCGCCCAGCAAACCGCGACTTCGTTCGCAAACTAACGGATGCCCTTCGATGTGTCAAGGCTTGCGCGGTCGTCGTATGCCTTAATCAGCTGCGCCGGCCTGCATTGCTGACGACCGCCGCTTGGCGCGAAATGTGAAAGAGTGAAAAAGTGTAAAGGTCAAAGCGCAATGGGAGCTTATCGCCCATGAAACCCCGCGTGATTTCAGCCACTTTGACGCTTTAACTTTTTAACCTTTTAACGTTTGTAGCGTTTGACGCTCAGTCCCCGCACGGACTATCCTTGTATTCGCGCCGGTCACTGATCACCGCCCACCGGCCACTGCGCTTATGCGACGCATCTATCTCGACAACAACGCCACCACGCCCGTGGACCCTGCGGTCTTCGAGGCCATGCGCCCGTATTTCTGCGACGAGTTCGGCAACGCCAGCTCCATCCATTCTTACGGCCAGCGCACGCGCGCCGCGGTGGAGGGCGCGCGCGCCTCGGTTGCCGCGCTATTCGGCGCGCGGCCGGGCGACGTGGTCTTCACCAGCGGCGGCACGGAAGGCGACAACGCCGCCATCTTCGGCGTGGTGAACGCAGCCGAGGGCGAGAAGAAGCACGTCATCACCACCGAAATCGAGCACAACGCCGTGCTGAACGTCTGCGAAGAACTCGAGCGCCGCGGCGTTGCCGTCACCTACGTTCCCGTCAACCGCACAGGCATGGTAGATCCCGCAGACATCCGCCGCGCCATCCGCGCTGACACGGTGCTCATCTCCGTGATGTACGCCAACAACGAAATCGGCGCCGTGCAGCCGCTGGAGGAAATCGGCCGCATCGCCGCCGAAGCCGACGTCTACTTCCACACCGACGCGGTGCAAGCCGCCGGCAAGCTGCCCATTGACGTGGACACGCTCGGCGTCGATCTGCTTTGTATTTCCGGGCACAAGCTCAACGCGCCAAAGGGCGTCGGCGCGCTTTACATTCGCCCCGGCACCCGCCTGCATCCGCACATGTTTGGAGGCCGCCACGAGCGCGGCCGCCGCCCGGGCACGGAAAATGTGGCCGGCATCGTCGGCTTGGGCAAAGCCGCCGAGCTTGCGCGCATTCACGCCAGCGAAGACGCACCGCGCATCGCCGCATTGCGCGACCGCTTGCAAGCCGCGCTGCTGGCGCAGGTTCCCGAAGCGCGGGCCAATGGCGCAGGCGCGCCGCGCACGCCGAATACCGCGAACATCACCTTCTCGCACATTGAAGGCGAAGCGCTGGTGATCGCGCTGGATCTCAAGGGCGTTGCGTGCTCCACCGGCGCAGCGTGCTCCTCGGGCGCTATCGAGCCCTCGCACGTGCTCACGGCCATCGGCATGACCGCCGAAGAAGCTCGCGCCACCATTCGCTTTAGCCTCGGCCACGGCACCACCGCCGACGATATCGACTACGCGCTGGGCGTGATTCCCGGCGCCATCGAGCATCTCCGCCAGCTCTCGCCATCATGGAAGAAACCCGCGACGGTTGCGTAGGACAGGCACTCCTGCCTGTCCGCTTTTCTTTCGCATGGATGACACTAGAAGCAGCACGGGATCTAGCCAGTGGGTAGCAACGGTGTGAAACGTGCCTGACGCAAACCACATCACGGTCGCCGTAGCCATGAGCGGCGGCGTGGACTCCTCCACCGCTGCGGCCATGTTGCACCAGCACGGCACGCCGATTGTCGGCCTCACCATGCAACTGTGGGATCAGCGCCGCCTGCCCGCGCTTGCGCCCGATGGCCCCGTGCAGCATCGCTGCTGCTCGCTCGACGACGTCTACGATGCCCGCCGCGTGGCTGAACATCTAGGCTTCCCCTTTTACGTCGTCAACTTCGAGCAGCAGTTCGAAGACGCGGTCGTGCGGCCCTTCGTCGGCGATTATCTTGCCGGGCGCACGCCCATCCCGTGCAGCCACTGCAACAGCAGCGTGAAGTTCGATCAGTTGCTGCTTACCGCGCGGCAGATTGGCGCGGAGCGGCTGGCCACCGGCCACTATGCGCGCGTCCGTCACAATGGGCAGAGCGGGCGCTATGAGCTGCTGTGCGCGCGCGACGAGGCCAAGGATCAGTCGTACTTTCTGTTTGGCCTCACGCAGGAGCAGCTTGCGCGCACGCTGTTTCCCCTCGGCGAACTCACCAAGGAGGAAGTGCGCGCAGTCGCGCGCCGCGCCGCGTTGCCCGTCGCCGAAAAGCCGGAGAGCCAGGAAATCTGCTTCGTGCCGTCCGGCGATTACGTGCGCTTCATTCAGGCTTACGTCGCCGATCAGGGCGGTGAAGCGCCGCAAAGCGCGGGCGAATTGGTCAGCACCAGCGGCGAAGTGCTTGGCCGCCACAACGGCGTGCACAATTTCACCATCGGCCAGCGCAAGGGACTTGGCGTTGCCGCGGGCCGGCCGCTTTACGTGGTCCAGCTCGATGCCGGACGCAATCGCGTAGTGGTCGGCAATGACGACGATCTGCGCCGCGACACCTGCGAAGTCACCGACGTGAACTGGATTCCGTTCGAGCAGCCTTCCGGCGCGCTTGAGTGCACGGTTAGAATTCGCCACCGCCACCAAGCGGCGGCAGCAAGGGTAGAGGCGATAAATTCAACCACTGCGCGCGTGCAATTTCATTCCCCGCAGCGCGCGATTACCCCCGGGCAAGCTGCCGTGTTTTACTCAGGCGATTTGGTGCTAGGCGGCGGCTGGATCCGGTGAAGAAGCTCACAGTCAACAGCTCACAGTCGACAGCCAACAGCACGAAGCCAAAACCACTGCCCACTAACCACGCGGACATCGCCCCTAGCGGCGGCCTGAAACTGTAAGCTGTCGACTGTTAGCTGTCAGCTTTCTTCAGATGAAGAGTTCTTCCTCGCTCTGGGCGCGAGCGCGCTCGTGGGGGTGGTCGCTGCGCTGCGCATTGCGGAAAAAGTCGAGTCCGGCCTTGACCCCGCGAATTACGGCGGTGGCCTGCTGCACCGGGGCCCACACGCCGCGCTTCACCGCGGTGCCGGTTTCCTCCACAGATTCGAGGAAGCCGGTGTGCAACTGGTCGGCGCGCACCACTTGCAAGCGCAAGCGGTCCACCGCCTCGGTGAAGACGCGATCCACTTTGTAGGCTTGGCCGCGGGCGAGCTCGGTGACTTCCGCGGCATTCGCAACGATGGTCGAGAGCCGGGGCTGCAAATCATCCGTAAGCATCTGCACGCGCGCAAGAATCGGCGTGATTTGGCGCCGCAGGTCTTCCACCGTACCCGTCAATTGCGCGCTCGTTTTGCGAACGGAGAAGTACAGCGCCGCGAGGATCGCCATCTGCAGCACGACAGCGACCGCCGTCACGGCAACAAAAAATGGAAGCCAGTCCATGGGGCTACGCCTCCCGAAGTTTCGGGACTACTGCGCTTTGGATTTCTCGCGCTCGTAAGCTTTGCGACCCGCATCCACCGCGGAGGCAAGGCTTTCCTTCTGGCGACTGATGGTTTCGCGGCTGTGGTCCACAACTTCTTCAGCACGCTGGCGCAGTTCGCGCGCCTTGCGCTGAGCATACTCTTTGCCCTGGTCTGCCTTGTCCAGCAGATATTCGCGCGTTTCTTCACCGGAACGCGGGGCAAACAGAATGCCGATCAGCGCGCCGAACCCGAGACCGACCAGGAAGTAGCTGAATTTGGAGCTGGCGTTGTCACCCATTGCGGAATCCTCCTGCCTGCGACAGTAGCACAATTCAGCGCGCGTAGGGAATAGGGGGTAATTCGATAAAAGGTAAAAGTAAAAAGGAAAAAGGAAAAAGGAAAAAGGAAAAGGGAAAAGGGGACAGCTGAAAGGCAAACACAGCGCGGAGCGAGTCAGGCCTTAGCAGGTTGTTGAGAAACCGCGAATGTCATTCCGAACCGCGCGAAGCGCGGTGAGGAATCTGCATTTTTCTCAGCAATTAGCGAGATGCAGATTCCTCGCTTCGCTCGGAATGACATCCAAACCTAGTTTTTCAACAAGCTATTCGACATTTCGGGCTCGGCGCTGAGGTGCGCTTGCAGCGCGCGAGCTTGCTTGCAGGAGATGACTTCAGAGAGTTCGTCAAGGGAGGCGGTGCGGATTTGGGCGACTGAGCCGAATTTGCGCAGCAGCTTGCGGGCGGTGGCGGGGCCGATGCCGGGGATGTCAGTGAGCGCGGAGCGCAGGGTGGATTTGCCGCGCCGCTGGCGGTGGAAGGTGACGGCGAAGCGGTGCGTTTCGTCGCGGATTTGCTGGATGAGGTGCAGGATGGGGGAATGCCGGTCGAGGCGGATGGGTTCGTTTTCCTGCCCGTACACGTAGATGATCTCTTCGCGCTTGGCGATAGCGGCGAGCGGCTGATTGATGATGGCCAGCGACTCCAGCGCTTGCGCGGCGGCGTGGAGCTGGCCGAGCCCGCCGTCAATCAGGATCAAGCCGGGGAGCGCGCGCTTCTCCTCCTGCAGTCGGCGGTAGCGGCGCGTAACCGCTTCGCAGATGGCGGAGAAATCATCAATGACAGGGCGTAGGGGATAGGGGGCAGGGGGTAAGGGGGTGGGACTCGGGACTGGGGACTCGGGGCTCGGTGCGATTGCCGAGGGAGAAGTGGCTTTCGACGGGTTTTCTAGTCCCGAGTACCTAGTCCCTAGTCCCTTCGCCTCGCCCCACTTGATGATGAACTTGCGGTAGTCGGATTTTTTCATGCGACCGTCCTCCCAGACGACCATGGAGGCGACGGTCTCGGCGCCCTGGAAGTGGGAGACGTCGAAGGATTCGATGCGCGCGGGCGCAGCAGGCAGATTGAGCGCGGCTTCCAGCGCTTCGCCGATGGCGCGCGGCGAGGGCTTGCGCACGCGGAAGCGCTGCTCGAAGGAGTGGCGCGCGTTGCGCTCAACCAGGTCTAGGAACTGGCGCTTGGCGCCGCGCTGCGGGATGACGATCTCCACGCGATGCCCGCTGCGCTCGGCCAGCAGCGCCTCCAGCGGCGCGCGGTCTTCGAAATCGGCGGGCACGTGGATCGCGCGCGGCCAGTACGCCGCATCCAGATAAATCTGCTTGAGCAGCGACGGCAGGAATTCTGCGGGCGAAAATTCCGCCAGCTCTTCCCAAAAGAAGTCGCGCTTATCCACCACGCGCCCGCCGCGCAGATGGAACAGGCTGGCGGCCACCAGCGGCGGTTCGGCGTGCCAGGCGAGTACGTCGGTGTCTGTGCCTTCGGTGGCGGCGATTTTTTGCTTCTCTTCGATTTCCTCGACGGTGCGCATCAGGTCGCGCAGCGCGGCGGCTTCTTCAAAGCGTTCGCCGGCGGAGGCGTCGGCGATGCGCTGGCGCAGGCTGCGGATCAGCGTGGCGCGCTTGCCTTCGAGGAACAGCAGCACATCGCGCGCCGCTTCCGCGTACCGCTCGTCGGTGGTGAGTCCGGGGACGCACGGGCCGAGGCAGCGATGGATGTAATACTGCAGGCAGGGGCGGGCGTGCGGTCGCGTCAGGTCCACGGTACACGACGGGACGAGAAAGTGTTTGTGGATCAGGTGCACGATGCGGTGCGCCAGACTGTGCGGGAAATACGGGCCGAAGTAGAGCGAACCATCCTTCTTCAGTCGGCGGGTGACGTAAACGCGGGGATACGTTTCGAACGCGGTGTAGCGGATGTAAGGGTAAGTCTTGTCGTCGCGCAGCAGGATGTTGAAGCGCGGCTGGTGGCGCTTGATCAGTTGATTCTCCAGCGCCAGCGCCTCTTTGGCATTGTCGAGCACGATGGTTTCCAGGTCCGCGATTTCGCGCACCAGCGATCCGGTCTTGGCGTCGGCAATGCGCGAATCAAGAAAGTAGGACTTCAGGCGATGGCGCAGCAGATTGGCCTTGCCCACGTAAATGATCGCGCCCATCGCGTCTTTGAACAGATACACCCCGGGCTGATCCGGTGTTGCCGCGACTTTTTCGTTGAGCTCCATTTCGTACCACCGGCATCCTGCCGGCCTTGCAGCACCCAATTATGCGCGGAATCGGAAATCTCACGCAGGCCGCACATTCCTGCCTGCACGAAGGGCAAGCGAACACGGCACTTTGATAATAGCAGCGGAACGGAGCCGGCCCTTCATCCGCCGTTGGCGGATTCAGGGTGAACAGGATGCCGGCGCCACGAAAACGTTTGCGAATGCGGCGAGCAACCTTCACTATAGCAGAGGGAATCCGAAGGATTCAAAATGGCCGGCGGGTTTCGCCAGGCAATTGACGCGGCGTGTCGCGCGTATCCGACGCCGCGCGAAGCGCGGCTTTGGAGTGCGGCAGCGAAGCTGCCGCTTTGTTTTCAGGGACGTCAGTGACCACGCACATGGGGCAAATTCAAATCACACGCGCGGTTTTGCCGCTTGCCTTTGCCACATTGATTTCCATCTCGTTTGCCGCCCTGCCGGTTGCCGCGCAAGCTCCCGCACCGCAGCAGGAAACCGAATTCGATCCGCTCAAGGCCGAGAAGAATCTGGAAGTAGGCAAGTATTACCTCCGCCGGCGAAATTACGACGCAGCGATTGACCGGCTGAAAGATTCCATCCGCTACAAGTCGAATTTCGCCGAGCCGCACCGCCTCCTCGGCGAAGCCTACGAAAAAAAAGGCGAACACCAAGAAGCCATCCGCTACTACAAAAAGTATCTAGAGATTCTGCCCTCGGCAGAAGACGCGGACAAACTGCGGAAACGCATCGAGAAGCTGGAAGGGCACATGACGAAGAAGGCTAAGAAGGCGGCGTGAAGGAATCGGTGCGCGAGGGAGCAGCGTGAGAAGCGGAATGGTTCGTAGGACTGTTATCGCGGTCGGTCTGGCGCGGGCCTCGCGGGGAGCATGAGCTTCAAGATTGAAGGCGGCCAGCACTGCTACGAATTCGAATATGCCCTGCCGTCAACTCCTTGGTGATTGATTGCCATCCATGGTGTCGTTTGGGATTGCAACGTGTGCGATGGCGGATATCATTCATCCGGTATGGCCTTCGCTGAACGCTTTCCCGCAACGACTTGGATCTGGCGTTGTGTTACGTCCTCCTGGGCTCGCCGCATCTATGTGACGATCCTCCTCCTCCCGCTTGTAGGGACAATCGCTTTGCGAGCCTACATGTTCATGCTTACCCAAAGGGTACAAGCCGTCCTGTCCGGCTTGGAGCAGTTGCGCGTAGACCTGACTACAGAAGAGGAACTGACGCGGATGGTTCCGTATCTCGTGCAAGGCAAGCAAGACATCGTCATCGGAGCGAGCGTGCAGCGAGGCTACTACGCGGTGATCTCCAATGAGTCCGGCTACTTCGCGCTGTCCCGGTTCGGATTTACTGGGTACCCAGAGCGGTGGTGGCTAGTCGCACTGGCTGAGTGGCTGGGATACCGCTATTTCCACTTTGACGCCGCGGTGATGGTGCTCGACGGAAGAGTGTCCGGCATCCATTATGGGATTTCTAAAGAAGCGATAAGGCCCGTGTCCTCGAGCTACATCGTTTCTGCCCGAAGCTTTCACGGGCTGTGGGCGCCCTATCAAACGGGCTTTGGAGTTACCAGCATCGAAGACGAGAGTCCTCAGTATCGCGTCAGAGGAAACGACCGGTCGTTGCACGTGTCTTTTGCCTTTGATGCGGCACCGGAAGTGACCTCGCGTGCGTTCCAGGTGGAGCTAGGGTGTTTCTGGAGCTTGCTTGGCTGCCGGATGGCACGAGAGATCGCTCCAGCTTTGTGGAAAGGAAAGGAAGAAATTGAAGCTAAGGCCCTGGTGCGCTTGCAAAGCGGTAAGCCTTGTCCGGAGCGCATTCTGGCCGGGCGAGCACGATATTTGCTCGACGTTAACATTCTACTTTTAGAAGTCACGCAAACTCGGCAAGTCCGAGTCAATGAAGAAGGGCGCCCGGTAGACGAATCCTTCTCGGACTTCAAGGTTATCGAGACCTTGCGGGGGTATCCTCACAAAACTTGGGACTCCATGCGATACAGGAACTCAATCGCCTCTCCCGCGAATCCGCGCGACAGGATTCCCAACTATGGGTTACGGGAGAGCCCAGTCGGAACCCAGGTCCTGATGTTCGCTAACCATTACTTTGAATCCTGCGCAGTTGTTCCCGCGACGGCTTCTGCGCTGGCCGCCGTTCGGGATGCAACACCAGCTCCAAAACGGGCTGAAGACGAAAGACTTTCTGGCGTGTTGTAAGTGCGCCGTGTGTTCGCTACTAGAACTGCTTCTGCAAAGCGAGAAAGCATGTCGCGTAGTCAGGCGTGGCGGAGCAGGAAGCGGCGGGCGGCGGCGTAGTGGGCGTACCGCTTTTCTTCAGCGCGGAAGCGCGGTGAATGAGTTTGCAATCCGCAGCGCGCCAAACCACCAGGGGCGCGGCGGACGGGATGCTTGACGTGCAGCATCTCGTGGTACAGCACGTACTCGACCACGCAGCGCGGGACGCGCGGGTGGTCGAGCCGCGAGCTGAGCACGATTTGATCCAGCGCCGGATCGAAGCAGCCAAGCTGCTTGCGCCACGGCCGCGCGCTCCAGCCAATGTGCGGACGACGCAGCGCGCCCGCAAAATAGCGCTGGTTGAGCTGATCGAAGAGCGGCTCAAGATTGTGATGCGCGCCGGCGGGCGCCAGCGTGATGCGTCGCGCGCGACGGCTGCGAAGACGCTGAGCGCGGCGGCGGGTGTGCTGCGCGAGCGAGTATTCGCGATAGGCGTCGCCCATCTCGGCGGGCAAGCGGCGGCGATAAAGTTTCGCCAGCAGCACAGCGGCGGCGGCTTCCAGCACGCCCGCCGGGGCGTCGCGCATCAGGTCAGAGAAGCGAATGTACGCCACGTCGTCACGCAGCCGAATGGTCTGCACCAGCCCGGCATAAGGATAGAACTCCACCACAAAATGCGGCGGGCGGCCCGAGCAGCCAAGCCGCGTGAACATGCGCGTGAAGAGCCGCGCGCCAGCAGGGTAGGACAGACATCCTTGTCTGTCCGCTTTTTTGCTCTCGACCTCCAAGCGAGAGCCGGTACCGACTGGCCATTCACCCCCCTGGCGATGCGCCCCGGTGTCCGGGTGGCGCTTCACGCGTGGTGGGAAAAGGCGGACAGGCCGGGAGGCTTGTCCTACGGCGGGGCGGCCGGTCAAGGCTTTCTCCGGACGGGCGGCGGAGCGATTTCCTCTTTGGCGCGCTGTGCTTCCGCGAGCGATTCTTTCGTGGAGGTGATGGCGTCGAGCAGGTCGGCTTTGTAGGCGGCGTCGTCGGGCGTGGATTTGTAGATGCCTTCGAGCTCGGCGAGAAATTCGGCGCCGCGCTTCTCCAACTCTTCGATTCCTTTGTGGATGTCTTGCTGGCGCATGCGGCCGATCTCAAGCAACTCCGCCGCGTCGTCCATGCAGCCCATGTAGCCATCGAGCAGCGATTGCAGACGAATATTGCGCTGGCGGTCAGCTCGGCCGCGGCTCAGTTCGTACTTGAATTTAGTGAGGCGGTCGGCGGCGAACTCGACGAAGAGCTTGATGCGCACGTGAGGAAGATCGGCGTCGCGGATTTTGTCGGCCTCGATGGAGGTGAGGTAGTCGGGGCCCTGCGCGGCCTCGGCGTTCGCAAGCAGGGAAAAACACAGAAAAGAAACACAGAGGCACAGAGCGGGCACAGAGGTCGCGGAGAAAAACGGACGCGAAGGGCGGCGCCGCGAGCCAAGAACGCCCCCGGTTATTTCCCTCGATGCGAATAGAGTGAAGCGGTTCATGGTTTCTTGGCCTGCGTCGTGCCGGGCTGCCGCGGAAAAAGATCGCGGATGAGCTGGCGGCTGATTTTTTCCAAGTCGCCGCGGATGGCCTCCAGCGGCTCGCGTTCATTGAGCGGGGCCCCGGCGATGATGTCTTCCAGTTGGTGCAGCGATTTGCGCACGTGGATTTCCATGTGCTTGAAGCCGCTGGATTTTTTCTCGGGGTTGGGGACTTCGGCCAGCAGCATTTCGTGGGTGGCGAAAACCAGGTCGCGATACTCGGTGAGCAATTGCACCGCGTCGGCGTATTTGGCGTCGCGCATGGCCGTGCGGGCGGCGGCGAACTGCGCATCGCCCAGCTTGGGAATTTTCTTGGCCTTGCCGACCGCGTCGTCTTCGCGCTCGTAATCGCGGCGGCGGCGGGAGAGATCGTTGTCATCCTGCAATGCGGGCAGCTTGGCCGCGCCGAGGGCCATGGCGAAGAGCAGCGTGAACGAGGAAACCATCGCCGAACGAAAAACGCTGCGGTCATTCTGGGCCGGGGAACGCATCACCGTTTATTTTCCAACTCGCGTTTGAGAGTGCGCACACGCGCGCGCGCCTGAATGCCGCGAGATTCGTCGCGCCCGGCATCCAGCTCGAGGAATTTCTCGTAAGCCGCCACGGCATCCGCCTTCCGCAACAGCTTATCGTAACAAGTGGCGCGAAGGAACCAGGAAAATGCGCGCGGCGTTTCGCGCTGCTCAATGCGGTCCATCACGGCGAGCGCCGCTTCATACTTTTCCGCGAGATAGTAGACGGAGGCGAGGTCGCGCATCGCGTCAAGCGAATCCGCATCGAGACGAAGGGCGGCCAGCAACTCGCGTTCAGCCGCGGGGAAGTCGCGCTTTTCGAGGTGCAAGCGGCCGAGGCGTCCGTGCAGCGCGGCATCCTGCGGCTGCTGCTGGAGCAGCGTGGAGAGGGTGGCGATGGCGTCGTCCATGCGGTGCTGGCGCTGGTAGATGTCGGCGCGTAAAAGCAGCGATGGCGCAGCGGGCGGCTGCGCGAGGGCGTCAGCGCGATCCAGTGCCGCCAGAGCTTTGTCGTAATCCTCTGCTTCAGCGTGCAGCGACGCAAGCTGGCGCCAGGCTTCCGCGTTGTCAGGTTGCGCGGCGAGAAACGTTCCGAGTTCGGCGGCGGCTTGCGCCAGCTTCTTCTGCTCGATCAAGGATTGCGCGAGGCCGAGCCGCGCGCCTGCCCCGATCGCATTGGGGCCGGCGCTCTGCGCATCGAGTTCCAGCGCACGGCGGAAAGCGGCCTCGGCTTCCGCGGGCTTGCCCGTGGTGAGTAGCGCCCGGCCGAGCGCAAGTTGCGTATCGGCATCGCGCGAGTCGAGAGCAGCAGCCGCGCGATACTCGACGATGGCTTCATCGGGCTTGCCGTTTCGTTCGAGTGCTGTGCCGAGAAGAAAGTGCGGCCGCGCCTCGTTGGCAAGAAGCTCGGCGGCGCGGCGCAGCGAATGGATCGCAGCCTCAGGGCTTTCGTGCTCATAAAGAATGAGGCCAAGATTGAGGTGCGCGGCGGCCATGTCGGGCTTCAGTTCGGTGGCGCGGCGATAGGCGGCGATGGCTTGCGGCCACTGCTTTAGGCCGGTGCGTGCGTAGCCGAGATGGAAGTGCGCGTACGCGTCGTCGGGCTGCTCCGCGACGAACTTTTCCAGCGCCTCGACGGCCACGCTGAACTGCTGCTCAGCGAGCGCCTTGTCGGCGCGATCCAGCAGTTCTTGCAGCGGATGCGGAGCGCGCGTGCGTGTGGTTTGCGTTTGCTTGCCGGCAGGCCGCGGCTTCGAAGGCTGCTGGCTCGCCACGGCAGCCGAAGAAGCGACGAGAAAAAGTGAAAGGCAAAAAGCCAAACGACGGCGCAGAGACGCAGAGCGCACAAACGAGCGCAGGATCCGCCCACAGCATCGCAGCCAGCCGCGGGTTGAACGCAGAACTGTCATTTGTGATTCGCGGCCGACGAATGGTTGAGCGCGCGGGCGAGGAACTTCGCGGTGTGCGACTGCGAATTACGCGCCACCTGTTCCGGCGTGCCCGCAGCGATTACGCGGCCGCCGCGCTCGCCACCCTCCGGGCCGAGATCGATCACCCAGTCGGCCGACTTGATCACGTCGAGGTTGTGCTCGATCACCACCAGCGACGCGCCGCCGTCCTGCAATTTGCGGAACGCGCCGAGCAGCTTCTGAATGTCGTCGAAGTGCAAGCCGGTGGTTGGCTCATCGAGGATGTAGAGCATGCCGCGATTATCTTCCTCGTCGTCACCGCTATCGCCGTTGGCGCCGCGCTGCCGATTGAGATGCGCGGCCAGCTTCAGGCGTTGCGCCTCCCCGCCGGAAAGCGTCGTCGCGGACTGCCCGAGGCGCAGATAGCCGAGTCCGATTTCGTCGAGAATTTTCAGCCGCGAAGTGACCTTGGGCACGCCGGAGAAAAAGCCAAGCGCCTCGCGAATGGTGAACGCGAGAATTTCATGCACGTTCGTGCCGCGATACGCCACTTCCAGCACGCCGCTCTTGAAGCGCGTGCCGCGGCAATCGTCGCACACCAATTCGACGTCGGCGAGGAACTGCATCTCCACCGTCACCGTGCCGTCGCCCTGGCAGGTTTCGCAGCGCCCGCCGGGAATGTTGAAGGAGAAATGGCCGGCAGAGTAGCCGCGCTTTTCCGCTTCCGGCATGGCGGCCAGCGTCTCGCGAATCGCGTCGAAGGCTTTCATGTAAGTCGCGGGATTCGACCGCGGCGTGCGGCCGATCGGCGATTGATCCACCAGCACCGCATCGCTGATGAGGTGGTCGCCTTCGATGCGGTCACAGAAAGCGGAAATGTCGGCGCGATTCCGGCGCGCCTGGATCGCGCGGAAGAGCACGTCGTAAACCAGCGTGGACTTGCCCGAGCCGCTCACGCCGGTGATCACCACAAGCGTGCCCAGCGGGATCATCACATCAATGTTCTGAAGGTTGTGCACGCGCGCGCCGCAAAGTTTGAGAAATTTGCCGTTGGGACGCGTCCGAATCGCTGGCACCGGGATGCGCAGTTCGCCGCGAAGGTAGCGCGCCGTGAGCGAGTCAAGGCCGCCGTTGCCGCCTTTCGTACCGCCGGCATCCTGCCGGCGATTTTCTTTTTTCCCCGGAGCAGCGGCGCCGTTCGCGATGCGCGCAGCCTTGCCATTACCGTTTGCCAGCAGCTTCTCGCGCGGCCCCGCAAACACGATGTGCCCGCCGTGCTCGCCCGCGCCCGGGCCGAGGTCGAGCAGGTAGTCGGCGGCGCTGATGGTGTCAGGGTCGTGCTCGACCACCAGAATCGTGTTGCCGAGGTCGCGCAACGATTTGAGGATGGCGATCAGACGCGCCGTGTCGCGCGGATGCAAGCCGATGGACGGCTCATCAAGCACATAGAGCGCGCCCGCCAGATTCGAGCCGAGGCACGTCGCGAGCTGGATGCGCTGCGCTTCGCCGCCGGAGAGCGTCGAGGTGAGCCGGTCGAGCGTGAGGTAGTCGAGGCCCACTTCATCGAGGTAGCGGAGGCGGTCGCGGATTTCCGTGAAGATGGGCGCGGCGATAGCGGCGCGCTCAGGGCCGAGGTTGAGCGCGGCGAAGAAGGCGCGCGCGGCGGTGACCGTCATGGCGCAAACTTCCGTGATGGGCTTGCCTGCGATGGTGACAGCGCGAGCCTCCGGCCGCAGCCGCGCGCCGCGGCAGTCGGGGCACGTGGCGTACCCGCGATAGCGGCTGAGAAACACGCGCACGTGCAGCTTGTATTTCTTGCGCTCCAGCCAGTTGAAGAAGCCCTGCACGCCCCCGAAGTCTTCGCCCGGATCGCCGTGCAGAATCGCGTCGCGATGCCGCACGGAAAGCGCGTGCCACGGCGCGTCAAGCGGAATAGATTTGGCGCGCGCGTACTTTTTCAGCGATTGCACAAGCTGGCGGTAGCGCGGCTTGGTCCACGGCTCGATAGCGCCCTGGTTGAGCGTTTTCGATTTGTCCGGTACCACGAG
>JBOGNS010000274.1:0-10669 GCA_050747305.1 Candidatus Acidiferrales bacterium
TGTCAAGACAGTGTCCGGACATTATGGCTTACCCAGTAAGTCGAGGGCGGCGGCGGTCATGGCCAGCACCCCGCCGCGGATGGTGGGCTCGGGCACCGGGGCCCAGAGCGCGGAGTGCAGCGACGGCAGCGGCGTGCCTTTCTCTTTGCTCTCGCGGATTTTCGCGGGGTCGGCGCCGCCGATCCAGAACATCAGCGATGGAATTTCGGGCTTGTCGGCGGGGCCGGCAAAGCGGCCGAAGTCTTCCGCGCCCATCACCGGCGACGTTTCCACCACGCGGTCGTCGCCGAGTATGCGCTTCCACACCGGCACCAGACGCGCAGCCAGCGCTGGGTCGTTATAGGTGGCGGGCGCGTAGATGGGCGTGACGGTGACGGTGGGCAGGAGATTATCAGGGATACCGGCGGCGCGCGCGGTGTTGACGGCGATGCGCTCGATGGCGGCGAGGATCTGCCGCCGCACTTCTTCCTTGTAGGCGCGAATGGTGAGCTGGAGCCGCGCCTCGTCAGGGATGATGTTGTGCCGTGTGCCGCCGTGGAACGAGCCGACGGTCACCACCGCGGGATCGAGCGGGGGGACTTCGCGGCTGACGATGGTTTGCAGCGCCACCACGATTTGCGACGCGAGCACGATGGGGTCTTTGCCCGCTTCCGGCCGTGAACCGTGCGCGCCGATGCCGCGCACCACGATGTCCACCGAGGTGGCGGAGGAAAGCGCGAAGCCAGTGGCGTAGCCGACGGTACCGGCCGGCAGGTCGGTGGAGTCGTGCAGCGCGATGGCGAAGTCAGGCCGAGGGAAGCGCGTGTAGAGGCCGTCGGCCAGCATGGCCTTGGCGCCGGTGACGCTTTCCTCGGCGGGCTGGCCAATCATCAGCACTGTGCCGCGCCACTGTGATTTGGTGGCGGCCAGCAGTCGCGCTGTGCCGATGAAGCTGGTCATGTGGATGTCGTGGCCGCAGGCGTGCATCACGCCGACGTCCTGCCCTTGCGGATTTTTGCCGCGCACCTTGCTGGCGTAGGGCAGCCCGGTAGCTTCGGTGACGGGGAGGCCGTCCATATCGGCGCGGATGAGCACGGTAGGCCCCTCGCCGTTGCGCAGCACGCCGACGAGGCCGTAACTGGTGAGCGACGGGTCGTCGAACTTGCCGACGTTCTCCGTGACTTCGAAACCGGCGGCGCGCAGCTCGCGCGCGATCATGGCCGCGGTTTCTTTTTCGTAATGAGACAGCTCGGGCGCGGCGTGCAACTTCTTGTAGAGCGCGACGAGCGAGGGCAGTTCCTTCTCAGCCAGCGGCTCCAGCCTTTGCTGGGCATGCGCGGTGATCGCAAACAGCAAGGCGATGGCACAAATGAATGAGCGAGTCACTTTCACGGCGGCCTCCGAAGGGCGGATTATAGCCGCAACGGGCGGCGGGAAAGCAAAAGATGACGCAGAGGCGAGAGTACGCCGAGATGCGCAGAGAAAGCGGCTCGGCTCTGAGGAAGCGGACAGACCGGGAGGTCTGTCCTACCGGAGAGATGCCAGCGCGGAGAGGAGGCGGTCGATGTCGCCGAGAGAGTTGAAGAAGTGGCAGGAGACGCGGATGCCGCCCACGCCGGAGGTGTAGCGCACGGAGACGAGGATGCGCCGCTCGAGCAGCAATTCCATCAGCGCGAGGTTCTGCTGCGGCGAACCGGCGCTGAAGGTAACGATGCCGGCGCGATTCTCGCGATTGAAATCGGTGACGGTCTCTAGATTCAACGCGCGCAGGCCGGCGATGAGGCGATCGGTGAGCGAGTGAATGTGCTCGGCGATGCGTGGCTGGCCAACCGAGCTGATGAGTTGGAGCGAAGCCGCAAGTGCGATGGCGCCGGGGTAGTTGGCAGTGCCGCCGATTTCGTAACGGCGCGCTTCAGCGACGAATTTGTAGTCGCGCACCGGCGTGATGGACGGCGTTTGAAAATAATGGCCCCAGCCGCCTTCCGGCGTGGCCAGCGAAAGGTAGCCGGCGATCGGCGGGCGCAGGCGCGGCAGCACATTGCGCCGGACATAGAGGAAGCCGCAGCCGAACGGCGCGTTGAGCCACTTGTGCCCGCCGCACGCGAGGAAGTCTATCGGTGTAGCGCGCACGTCGATGGGCACGGCGCCGAGTTGCTGGATAGCATCCACCACGAGCCAGACGTTGCGCTCGCGGCACAGCGCGCCCAGCGCGGCGAGGTCCACGCAGTAGCCGCTCGACCATTGCACCGAGCTGATGGCGAGCACGCGAGTGCGCGGCGCGATGCGCGCTGCGATGTCCTCGAGCGCGATGGCGCCGCGGCGGTGCGGCACAGAGTCCACCGCGATGCCGGGGAGTTGCAGCCACGGGATGGCCACCTGCATGAATTCCAGGTCGCAGACCAGCACGCGGTCGCCGGATTCCAGCGGGATGGCGTGCGCGGCGATATTCAGCGCATGCGTGGTGCTCTCGGCCAGCGCGATCTCATCTTCTCCGGCGTTGAGCAGGCGTGCGACTTCAGGCCGTGCGGCGGCGCGCGCGCCGTCCATGCAAATGTGCTGATCGGTGGCGGAGCGCGAAGGATGACGCAGCGCGAACTCGAAGAACTCGCGCACCGCGTCAATCGCGCACTGCGGCGCGATGCTCACGCAGGCCGCGTCTAGAAATGTCGTGTCGCGCAGCGCCGGGAATTGCGCGCGCGCGTTTTCGATGGTTGTGGCGGCGCTCATGTCGGCGGCAGGCATGGTCGAATGGGCGTATAATTTATATCAGGGAGTCGTCCGTAATCCTCAGTCCATCTCCCCGCATTCTCAGTTCGCGCAAATCAAACTGCCCAGCCGCGGAGCACACCATTTGCAGAATCAGGTGTTTCCGCACAACAGCCATGCGGCAAAGGAAATGGAAAAGGAATTGGAGGCGGCGAGGAAGGCGGGCCTGCAAGCGGAGCTTGTAACCCAGCCGCCGTGGCCGAATTTTCGCGGGCCGTGCATCCGCTTTCCGGATCAGGGGCAATTCCATCCGGTGAAATATATGAGCGGGCTGGCCAATGCCATCCAGGAACGGGGCGGGCGTATCTATTCAGGGCCGCACGCCACGGGCGTGGAGGATTCGGCGGTGATTACCTCCGACCAGCAGCGCATCCGCGCGCAGCACATCGTGATTGCGACCTACTTGCCGATCAATAGCGTATTGACTGCGCTGAAACAGACCGCTTATCTCTCCTACGCCATTGGCCTGAGCGTGAGTAAGGGCTACGTGCCCTCCGGGCTCTACTGGGATACCGATGAGCCGTATCATTACGTGCGGCTGCACGAAATGAACGCGCAGCAGGACGTGCTGATCGTCGGCGGCGAAGACCACAAAACCGGGCGGCAGCAGGAGAATCATCATCCGTTCGAGAACTTGGAGGGCTGGGCGCGGAACCACTTTCCCGAGGCGGGCGAGGCTGCCCACCGCTGGGCCGGGGAGATTCTCGAACCACACGACGGGTTGGCGCTGATTGGCAAGAGTCCGGATCACGATACCGGTGTGTTCATCGCCACGGGCTACTCGGGCAATGGTATGACCTACGGCTCGATTGCCGCCATGCTGCTGACGGATTTGATTCTTGGCCGGCCGAATGATTGGGCCAAGGTTTACGACCCCGGCCGCGTCAGCCTCCGCGCCGCCGCGCCGCTCGTCGCTGAGAATGTTGGCACGGCGGGGCAGTACGCAAGCTGGCTCACAAGCGGCCACGTCGAATCGCTGAGCGAGTTGATGCCCGGCCAGGGCGGCATTCTGCGGCACGGGCTGAAGAAACTGGCGGCCTATAAGGACCAAAACGGCACGGTGAACTGCCATTCGGCAGTGTGTACGCACCTCGGCTGCATCGTGGAATGGAATGCCACCGAGCAGACTTTCGATTGCCCGTGTCACGGCTCGCGCTTCAGCACGATGGGCGAAGTGCTGAACGGGCCGGCGGTGAAGGATCTGGCGAAAGAAACCTTGAAAGAAAGTAGCGCGGAACCTATGTGACCACGTAGCGGACCCCGATCCCACGGTCGGGAACGATGCGCGCTACGATGCACGTGACCTTGAGCGGCTTGGCCAGGCATAGGCGGGCCTCGAAGCTCTGGCCGACGGCAAACGATTCGTGTGTGGCGATGAACATGCCCTCGCGGCTCACGTCGATTACCTGCGCGGGGATGATGCCGTCGCCGGAGCGAATGAGCAACTCCGCATGAAGCGCGTAGCGCGGTGAACGGCGGGCTTCCACAGCTACTGGCACGATCGTTTGTCCTCCGACGGCAGTGTTGCTAGCAGAGTTTCGCGGCGGCTGCATCCTTGGTGGTCCAGCCCCCGGAGCTGCCTTCGCGACTGGTAAGAAGCACAGAGGCATAAGAAGTGCCAAACTCTTTGTCGGCTAAACTTTTGTATTAGCTAGCTTTAGATTTGGTTTGTCTTCGGTAGCGGCTGTAAGAATTACCGAGATGTTTGTGCAATCGTAATACCGTCCGCCCGGGCTGCCGCTACAGAATCAACCCCATTCTGCAGCAGCCGCTCCGCATCTCCTCAATAGCCCTGAAGGGGTGTTCGGCTGCGCTCTTCGTGATATTATCCGCGTCCCTGAAATGGCCTGAGGCTTGGCGCGCGGGCTCGAGTCACGGGCAACTCACAGAACCAAGCGATCTCGGGAAAACACATGGATCCGAAGAAGGAACAGGCGATGGTGGGGCTTCTTGTGCTGGCGGCGGCCGGGCTGCTCATCGGCACGGTGTTCGCCCTTTCCGGCGTGATGGGCAAGGACTCGAACACCTACCGCGCGTCGTTCAAGTTTGCCGGCGGCCTTGAACCTGGGGCGGTAGTGCGCTACGTGGGCGGGCCGAAGGCGGGTCGCGTGGAGCAATTGCGCATCGATGAGGACGACCCCTCAAAAATCGAAATTACGTTTTCCATCGACAAAGAAGTGCCGGTGAAGACCGACAGCAAAGCCAGGATATTCTTCCTCGGCGCCCTGGCGGAGAACTATCTGGAGATTGCCGCGGGCGCGCCGGACGCGAAGCTTGCCCCTTCCGGCAGCGAGTTGCCGACCGAGGAATTTACTTCCCTGGCCGACATTGCGACGCAGATCAACGCGCTGGGGCCGGAAGCCGAAAAGCTGCTGTCGAATCTGAACTCGCGCGTGGAGGAATTGCAGGAGACGGTGGCGCGGGTGAACGACCTGATCAACGCCGCCAACCGGGCCAACATCGCCGCGAGCTTGGCGAGTACGCGCGGGATGCTGGAAGAGAGCCGCCCCATCGTGAAGCGCACGCTCAGCAACGTGGAAGAGGTCAGCGCCAAGGCCAAGCCGTTGATGGACGACCTGCGCACCACCATCAGCGAAGCGGAAAAGGCCATCAAGAATGCCGACGCTATGCTGGCCGAGAACCGGCCGGACATCGAGGCGGCCATCGGCGACCTGCGCAAGGCGCTCAATTCGGCGTCTTCGGCGCTGGATCAGGTGGACCGCACGATGAATTACAACGCGGAAAACATTGACGAGATGCTGGAAAACGTCCGGCACACCACGGAGAACCTGAAGCAATTTACCGACATTATCAAAACGCGGCCGTCGTCGCTGATCCGCTCTTCCGGGCCGTCGGAGCGCAAGCCGGGCGGACCGACGAAGAACTAAGGCAAAAGTAAAAAGTAAAAAGGCAAAAGGGAGTCATGACCTACGAGAGTTAGACCTGAGCCTGATGCGCGATGACCAAGAAAAGCGAAACTGCGGTGAATTGGGGACGAGGCTCGTTTGGTCCGCCCTTTTGCCTTTTTACTTTTTACTTTTACCTTGCTTTCCTGCTTGACCTGAGGCAAAAGGCAAAAGTAAGAAGTAAAAAGTAAAGGGCATCCGAAGGATGGACACGAGCCGAAACCGAAACAATTTCCAGGATAGTCCTGCACGGGTCGGCGTCCTTACTTTTGCCTTTTTACTTTTTACTTTTACCTTGCTCTCCTGCGGCGGCACGGCGCGGCCCAGCAAGTTTTACGCGCTGGAATTGCCTTCGCCGCCGCTGGCCACGGGCGAGCCGCATGCGGTGAGCCTGATGGTGGGGCGCATCGGCGCGCCGCACCTATATCGCGACGACCGTCTGGTGTATCGCACGGGCGACATGCAACTGGGCACGTACGAGTATCACCGCTGGGCCGAGCCGCCTACGGATATGCTGGAGGCCATGCTCACCCGCCTGCTGCGCGCCTCGGGCAAGTACCGCAGCGTGCAAACCCTGCGCAGCAACGCCACCGGCGACTACATCGTGCGCGGGCGGCTGCACGACTTCGAGGAAATTGCCACCGCCAACGGGCTGGCGGCGCGCGTGGCGATGGAGATCGAGCTGTTCGAGCGCGCCAGCGGCGCCACCGTGTGGTCACACTTCTACGAGCACGATGAGCCGGTCACCGGCAAGGAAGTCCCCGACGTGGTCGCCGCCCTCAACCGCAACGTGCAAGCCGGCCTGCAAAAAATCGCCGCCGAGATGGATCGCCACTTCGCAGCCATTCCGCAAGCTGGTAAGCATTAGTCACGGAGTGTCAGGGTGACAATTCCGCGGCACGGTTCAAGCAGTCCTCGGACGGCCATTCGATACACGCTACACAGTTAACATCAATCCCATTCTGAGCAGCTTGAATCAAATGTCGCGGCACGAAGCTCACCAAATAATATCCATCGAACCAAACCCAGGTGTCCCACGGAGGGCAATCGTTCGGGTCGAAGAAGCCCTTTGAAAGAACCGCGGAAGCGCCATCGCAGACATTTTCTTGGGGCGCGTAACGTAAGAACCTGCCATCCGGGACGACGGGCGAGGCACGCGTGTGTTCGCGCACCAACGTGCTGCGGCGGTCGCAAACTTCACTCATCATCTCTTTGCCGACTAAGTTAAGGTAATCACCAGTCCACGCAGATGGTTTGAGTAACGGATTCCACAGTTGCTTGAGCTTTTGGTTGAGACACCACGCGGCAGCCTCGCTGACGCGCTGGCGAAAAGCGGCCTGATCGCTGGCGACAAACGTCGCTGATCGGATCGGCCAGCCCGGCATGACGGCCGGACCGGTTCTGCCGCGCTCGCGAATCGACGTCCAGATCGGCGAATCCTCCGGCTCGAACCACTGGCGGAACTTGCGGAACATTCGAGAATTGTAGCGCAACGGCGGTGCCGCGTTGGCAGAAGGCGCGAACGCGCCGCTACATTAACCCTCAGCGGACTCTGCGTCCTCTGCGGTAAGATTCCTTCGTGGCCCGCAACAATTCAGATATGCGCCGGCACAATCGCACGGAGATTGCGAGTTGGGCGCCGTTTGGTGTGGGCCATGCCAAGCCGCACCACTATTGGGAGATGCTGCACGCGCTGTGGGAGAACCGCGACAACCTGCCTTTCGCGTGGCGCATCCTGACGCGCGGCGTGTGCGATGGCTGCTCGCTCGGCCCGCGCGGGCTGCGCGACGACACCATGGACGGCATCCACCTGTGCATGGTGCGGTTGAAGATGCTGCGCCTCAACACCATGCCCGCGCTCGATCCGGCGCGGCTCGCCGATGCCGCCAAACTGCGAAAGCTGAACGGGAAGCAACTGCGCGAGATGGGCCGCTTGCCGTACCCCCTGCTGCGCCGGCGCGGCGAAGCAGGCTTCCAGCGCATCACGTGGGACGAAGCGTTTGCGCTGCTGGGCGAGCGGATGCGCGCTATCGCCGCGCGCGATCCTGACCGCATGGCCTTCTACACCACCTCGCGCGGGCTGACCAACGAGGTGTACTACGTCGCGCAAAAAGTGGCGCGCCTGCTGGGCACCAACAATATTGATAATGCGGCTCGGCTGTGCCATGCCGCTTCCACCTCGGCGCTGAAGTCCACAATTGGCGTGGGCGCGTCCACTTGCTCTTACACCGATTGGATCGGCACGGACCTGATTGTGCTGCTGGGCAGCGACATCGCCAATAACCAGCCGGTCGCGACGAAGTATTTCTATCTGGCCAAGCAGCGCGGGGCGCGAATCGTGGTCGTCAACCCGTATAAGGAGCCGGGGCTGGAGCGCTACTGGGTGCCGTCGGTAGCCAAGAGCGCGCTATTTGGCACGCGGCTGGCGGATGAGTTTTTTCAGGTGCGCGTGGGCGGTGATGTGGCGTTCTTGAACGGTGTGCTGAAGTGGCTGATCCATCTTTCTGAACGAGAGCCGGAGCGCCACCGGCTCGATGCGAAATTTATCGCCGAGCACACCACCGGCTTCGAAGAACTGAAGGCCGCAGTGGAGGCGCAATCGTGGGAGGCGCTGGAAGAAGCGTCGGGCGCGATTCGCGATCAGATGCTGCGCTTCGCGGAAATGTATGCCGCGGCGAAAAATGCGGTGTTCATCTGGAGCATGGGACTCACCCAGCATCGCTTCGGCGTGCAGAACGTGCAGGCAGTGGTGAATCTGGCGTTGGCGCGCGGCATGATTGGACGATCCAATGCCGGGCTGGTGCCGGTGCGCGGGCACAGCGGCGTACAGGGCGGCGCGGAGTGTGGCTCAGTGCCGAATACGTTTCCCGGCGGCGCGCCGGTGAACGAAGAAAACGCCCGACGCTTCGGCGAAATGTGGGGACATCCACTTTCCGCGAGTGCGGGCCTGAGCGCGCCGGAAATGCTGGAAGCGGCAGACCGCGGTGAGCTGGACTTGTTTTACATCGCGGGCGGCAACTTCGTCGAAACCATGCCGGAGCCGGAGCGGATGCGCGCCGCGCTGGAGCGCGTGCCGTGCCGCGTGCATCAGGATCTCTTCGTCAATTCATCCATGCTGGCCGAGCCCGGAGAGTTTGTGTTGCTGCTGCCTGGGCAGACGCGCTACGAGCAAAAAGGTGGCGGCACGCTCACCAGCACGGAGCGCCGCATCCGCTTTTCGCCGGAGATTCCAGGTCCGCGCATCGGCGAAGCTATGGCGGAGTGGGAAATTTTCGCGCGCGCGGGGCAGGCCGCGCTCGGCGCGGAAAAGAAGCACCTGCTCGAATATACGGATACCGCGGCGATCCGGGCGGAGATGGAGCGCGTGATGCCGCTCTATCGCGGCATCGCCGGACTGAGAGCGGAAGGCGAATCGGTACAATACGGCGGGCCGTTGCTGTGCGCGAATGGCGTGTGCGCCAACATGCCCGGTGGCCGAGCGCGGTTCACGGCTCTGGCGCCGCCGCGATTGGATGATGTAGCGGCGACCTTTAGGTCGCCTTCTTTGGCGGCCGATGCCGCAAGCGAAGTTGCCGGCGACCGCGATCATTTCGACCGAAAAGATGGCGACCTAAAGGTCGCCGCTACATCGACAGCACGCGCCGGCCAGCCGAATGGCGCGCGCTTTTATCTGGCGACGCGCCGCGGCAAGCAATTCAACACCATGGTGTGGGACGAGGCGGATGCGCTGGCCGGCACGACGCGCCGCGATGCTATCTTCATCGCGCCGGAAGACGCGCAGCGGCTCGGCCTGCGGCAAGGTGACGCGGTTGTAGTGTTCTCGACGGATCGCGCTGAAATGGCATCGAACGCAACGCTGGCGGACCGCGGAGCCCGGGAATTTCGCGGCACCTGTCATTTAGCGCCAGTGAAACCGGGCACGCTGCAAGCCTACTGGCCCGAGTGCAACGTGCTGCTCACAAACCGGCTCGATCCCATCAGCAAAGAGCCGGACTACAACGCCTGGGTCATGCTCCACAAAGTCTAGCGCAGAGAGTGAGGTTCCATGCCGAACTATTGGTTTTTTCTGAGCGATCCGGAGGATTACCACCTGGATGAGCTCTTTAAGAAGAAGAAAGATGTGTGGGATGGGGTGCACGGTTCGATGGCGCAGAAATACATCGGCGCCATCGCGAAGGGCGACCTGATCATCGGCTATCACACCGCGCCAGAGAAATCCGCGTATGCCGTGCTGGAGGCAGTAAGCGGGCCGTATCAGAATCCGGAAGAGAAGACCAAGAACTGGGTACTGGAACTGCGCGGCGTGGAAAAGTTCAAGCGCGCGGTGCCGCTGGCCGAACTGAAGGCCGAGGCGAAGCTTAAAGGCATGAAACTGTTCAAGATGTTCCGGCCGATCGCGGTTTCGCCCTTGACCGCCGAGGAATTTCGCGAGATTCAGCGCAAGGGCGGCCAAACGGCGAAACCTTAAGCCGCAATAAGAAAGCTTAATCTGCGTGCCGATTTGTGTTGACACGCCCCAAACGGCTGTGTTATTCGAGGCGCTAGAAAGTGGTGGTGACCTCCTAGAAGTGAGTGGAGAAGCTTTTCGAGGGGAGTGGTTTCTGCAAATAAAACGAAATCGAGTTTAGTACGGGTTCTGTCCAGCAACACCCCACCCCACCCCGGGAGGTAGAGCGCAAGCTCTGCCTCCCGGTTTTTTTTGGTCTGCAAATTCCTGGGAAGCGGCGGCAGCGGATTGCGCGATCAGGTTAGGCGGGCGGCCACGACGGGCGTCTTGGCTTGCGGGTCGCGCTTGCGCGCGTAGAGGGATTTGTCGGCGCGCTCCGTGATGGCTTCGGGCGTGTCACCCTTCTGGTAGGTGGCGCAGCCGGTGGCAAGGCCCAGCGGCATGAGGCGCCCTTCGATTTCCACTTCTATCGTGCCCAAGCGGTCCAGGAAGACGGGAACATTCTCTCTCGGGCATTCCATCAGCAGCACCATGAATTCGTCGCCTCCCCAGCGCGCGGCAAGATCCGTGC
>JBOGNS010000275.1:0-5534 GCA_050747305.1 Candidatus Acidiferrales bacterium
GCTGGCGGCAGATCCCAAAGAAGCCGTGTTCGGTTTCGCCGATCTTCAACCGAGCCTGAAAGGAGTAAAAATGGCGCGCAAATGCTGCGTGGCGGTTCCTGCGTTGTTTCTGGTCTGCCTGCTCACCTCATGCTGCAAACCGGGGCTCATCGCCGGTTTGCCGGTAACCTCGCACCCTCAGGAAACCAACATGTGGTGCTGGGCAGGTAGCGGCCAGATGGTGATGCACTATCTCGGTAACAATGTGTCGCAATGTACGCAGGCCAACAACCGTTTTAATCGCAACGATTGCCCCTGCTCACAGTGTTCCAACCCGGTGAATAATCCGCCGTGCGTGAACGGAGGCTGGCCGGAATTCGATAAATACGGATTCACGTTCCAACGCACGAGTGATACCGCATTGGGCTGGGCACAACTGCGGAAGGAGCTGTCGCAGAATAATGCATGCGGTAGAACGCCGGTGGCTTACTCCTGGCACTGGAATGGCGGCGGTGGCCACATGATGGTGGCGAACGGGTACGTCACCGTGGACGGCATCAACTACGTATCCATCCTCGACCCGTGGGCGCCGTGCCAGGGCGACGCGCGGATCATCACCTACGATGCTTACGTAAGCGGTCCGGGATATACGCATTGGGATGACTTCCATAAGATTCGCCGTCAGTGAACGGCGCTGTTCGGAATCGAGGAGGTTGCCATGAAATGCCAGAAAGCGCTGTTGTTTCTTGCTGTGCTTGCGCTTACCTTGGGAGTCGTAGCGGCAGAGCAGACGGTCCAGCGAACAAAGCCATCGGATGTCGAGTCCGCAACGACCGCTGCCCAAAAAGGCCTGCAGAACTTTGCGGCGCTGGTCACCAAAGACAATTTTGAGGCGATGGGTTTTGATAACCCTGAACAAGTACGAACCGCCACGCTGGGCGCTCCGGTGGAACAATACGTTATCGGCCTGGACGATGTACTGCGCTTCAAATCGGCCAGTGACCTACCGCAAATGGTTAGGTCGGCCGAACGGGTCACTTTCCCGGTCGTCGTCAACGGACGCTCTCGCTCCGCGGTGACGGTGCGGCGGCAGAATAACCGCTGGGAGCCCGAATCATTTGGGGCGCCTCGGTACATACAGATGCTCACGGAGGTACGCGAGCGGCTTGCCGCAGAGAAACAACGTCCGGCAGGAGAGTTTTTTGAGGTGCGGATCCCGGCGCTGAACCTGACGTTTCTGGGCCACGCGCAGGATGCGCGGCTGTTCCTCGCGCTGGTGCATGATGCGCCCGGGCTAGCGCTTAAACGCGGCGTACTTTCTTCGGCGGAGGATGTGATGAAAGTAATTGAACCGCTGGCCCGTGAGCACAATCGTTTGCCGACTTAAAACGGATTCCTTCAAAAAAAACAAACCACAAACGAGAGCAGACCCGCTTGGTCGTGTGGCACGCAGCCCCCTGAACCTTACTAATAGGTGGGCGCCTTGAGCTTGCCTTCAGGCTTTCCCCGCCCGGCCTCGCGTCGGTAGGGAGTAGCGGGTAGGGACGGGGATTAGGGACAGGCCAGCGGACCGGTGCCAGAGGGGAGTTGCCATTCTCCCCTATTCCCTATTCCCTATCACCTACCCCCTATCACCCACCGGCTGCGCGGCCGGGAGGGGACATGCACACCAGCAAACGAATCAGGCTCCCGAAGGTTCAGTGTTGGTTCAAGAAGACTGTCGCACCAAGCACGCGCTTCGCAGGCCTGCTCCGCTATCCATTCTAACAGCAGAATTAGACGCAGGGGCACAAGAGGCGCGGAGAAAGGGAGGTTCTTGGATCGCGACAGAGTTGGGAGCGAACTCGCGTGCGCTGACAACACTATTCCTTTGTTTTGTGTTACCGAGAAAGCGGCATTTGGCCGAGCGAACGAAAACAAAGCGGCAGCTTCGCTGCCGCACTCCAAAACGCCGCTTTGCGGCGCGCTAAATCGCCGGCAGGATGCCGGCGCTACAAACTAGAAGAAGCGGATGGTGTAGCCGAGGCGGAGGCCGCGGCCGATTTCTGGCGCGAGGTCCTTGATGAACGAGAGGTGGTTGCGGTAGAGCTCATCGGTGAGATTGAAAGCGGTCACGGAAAAAACTTGCAGGGAGTGCTGCGAGGCGATGGTGTAGCTGCCCGTCAGGTTGAACAGGCCATAGCCGCCGGTGGGTGTCTCGGTGATGAAAATATCGTCCTGGTCGGCGGCGATAATGCCTTCGGGGCGGATGCTAAGTCCCTTCCAGCGCCAGTCGAAGCCCACGCGCCCGCGCACCGGAGGGATGCGCGGCAGCGGCGTGCCCGCGGGCGTGAGCAAGCCGGTGGAGATGGCGGCGACGTCGGACCGCGTCTCCGCATTCACCAGATCTACGCCAAATAGCAGCCAAAAGCTGGGATGCAAAGCGACTTCCGCGCCGGCTTCGAGGCCGCGATAGCGCGCATCACCCTGCAAATATTCGGCTTCCACCAGGCCGTCGGTGACATTGCCGGTGGGCGCGAGGAAGACGAAATCGCCGATAGCGTAGTGGAAGAAATTGAAATCGGCGCGGATGCGGCCGGAGTGCTGGCGCAGCGCGAGATCAATGCCGTTGCTGCGCTCGGGGCCGAGCGCGGGATTGCCGATTTCGAAGGTGACGTTGCCGAGGTGCGGGCCGTTGTTGTAGAGCTCTTCGAGCGCGGGCGCGCGGTGGGAGTGCGTGTAATTGGCGACGAACGCGCCGCCGGACCATAGCGGCACGTGGATGCCCGCCGCGCCGGAGAAGCCGGTGAAGGAGCGATCAGGCACGCCCGCAAACGGGTTCTGGACTGCGTAACCGGCGTGTTCGATGCGTCCGCCCAACTGAAACCGCAGCCGCTCGAAGCTAATCTCCTGCAAGGTGAAGGCGGCGAAGTTGCTCTGGTCCACGGGCGGGGCGAGGGCCTCGGCGCCCAGCGACTCGTAGGCGCGATGCAGCGTCCACACGCCGAAGCGGCCGGTGAGGCGGCCGGCTTTGCGCTGCTCGAACATGCCGCGGAAGGCGACCTGCTTGTTCTCGAAGGTGGTGCCGATGAACTCTGCGGCGGTGGCGACCTCGAGTTCAATTTCATCGTGTTGGTAGCTGGCGTAGTCGAGCTGGAAACGCATGGATTCGACAAAAGCGTCGAGCTTGCGAAAGCCGCCGGTAAAGCGCGCGTTGTGGCGGCTGCCGTCGAAGAGGATGCGCTCCGCGGACTGGCCGATGACCGCGCCGGGCGTGACGATAATCGGCGCGCCCATGGCGGCTTCAATCAGCGCGGCGAAAGGAATGCCGTTGCGCGAGTCTTCGTAGTCATAGCTCGATTTCCAGAAGGTGCGCGCGCCGCTCCAGCCAAAGGCGCCGCCCCCATTGGCGACGCGAGTGCGCGAATTGAAGAGGTCGCCGATGGGCGTGGCGAAGTCGCTGGTGCGACTGGCGCCGCCATGAAGGGCCGCGGTCCAGCCGCTGCCGAAGCCGATTTCGAAGCCGCCGGCGCCGCCGGCAAGATTGTTGGCGGATCCGCCGGTGCCGCTGAGGTAGGCGGTGACGCCCTTGTGGTGATCGTCGTGAATTTCATTGTGGCTGGAGATGGCGTTGACCACGCCGCCAATGGCGTTCGAGCCGTAGAGCAGGGTGGCCGGACCCTTGACCACTTCCACGCGCTCGAGCTCCAGCGGGTCGATCGTCTCGCCGTGGTCACCCGACTGCGAGCTCAGCGTGCCGGTGGGCATTCCGTCTTTCAGCACCAGCACGCGGTCGCCATCGAACCCGCGAATCACCGGACGACCGGAACCGGCGCCGAAGCTGCGCTTAGCCACGCCGGGCTGCTGGTCGAGCAAATCGCCGAGCGAGACGGCGGGCTTCTGCACCAGTTCGAGCGAGCCAACGGTACTGGTGGATTGGAAGGATTCGAAGGTGGGCTCTTCGCGGCCGGCGGCGGTGACGGTGACCTGCTCGCGCACGGTGGCGAGACGCAGGGCGAAGTCGGCCGTGGCAATCTGGCCGGCGGCAATGGTGATGGTCTGGCGCTCATCCGTGAGTGCGGTGGTGTGCGCGACCACTTCATAGGCGCCGGGCGGCAGATTCGTGAATTCGTATTCGCCTTCCTCGTTTGTTTCAGCCGAGCGGCGGAGCTGCACCACCATTACCGTGGCCTTGTGCAGCGGATTGCCATTGGCGGCCAGCGTGACAGTGCCACGCAGCGTGCCTTCGTTGGCGCGAGTGCCCTCGCGACGCGACTGCTGTGCAACCGCTGTATCGGAGCCCACAGACACGAGGGCTGCGCTCAGCAAAAATATGTCGGATAAGCGCATTGAAATTTTCTCCTCCCGTAAGAAACCCAACTGGAATACGACAGTCGCGAGCCTTGAGGCGCGCGCGTGCGCGGCTACTAATATTTACGCGGGATTAACGGGAGGATGGAGGTGCGCGGGTTGCGCCACCGGCGCAATCCGGCGCTACATGATGGAACACCGGCGCATCCGGCGTGTGGAAGCCGATGACCACCGGCGGAGGAATATTGGCGACGGCGGATTCGAGCGCGGGCACGTGCGCGGCATGGCACAACTGGCAGGCCTTACTGACTGCGCCGTCGTGGCCATGCGCGGTATCAGCCGCCGCCAGCGTGAAGGTACACGCCAGCAGCGCCGCCAGAAGCACCGCGCTCATGCGCCGAGTCGCCATTCTTACTGCTACCAAGCTATGGTGCGGCACAGCAGCGTGTCAAGTGCTGTCAAGGTAGGATTGCGCCCCGAAGCATGCGCGGTAGAGCGGGGCTCGCACAGCGCATCGTTTGCGACCAGCCCGCTGGCCTCCGGCTCGCGACCTATGATTTGATATGCGCTCCAGATGCTCTGTGGAGGGGTAACGATGCCTGTGAGTTGGGACGCGAAAAGAATAGCCCGCGCTGCCGCGCTGATCAGCGCTTTCGCAGTAATGGGCGTTGCGCCTTGCCTGGCGCAAGGCCTCGAATGGGTGAAGGCGAATTACACCAAGCATGAGAATTACATCCCGATGCGCGATGGCGTGCGTTTGTTTACGGCGGTGTACGCGCCGAAGGATCGCGCGCAGCCGTATCCCATCCTGCTGAATCGCACGCCGTACAGCATCCGCCCTTACGGCGCCGATCAGTACCGCGAGAACATCGGCCCTTCGCCGGTCTTCGCCAACGAAGGGTACATCATTGTTTACCAGGACGTGCGCGGGCGCTGGATGTCGGAAGGCGTGTTCGAGCACGTGCGCCCGCACAATCCGAAAAAGGGCGCGCGCGACATCGACGAAAGCACAGACACCTACGACACCATCGAGTGGTTGCTGAAAAATGTGCGCAACCACAATGGGCGCGTAGGGATGTGGGGAATCTCGTATCCCGGCTTTTACGTGGCCGCGGGAATGATCGACGCGCATCCCGCACTCAAGGCGGCATCGCCGCAGGCGCCGGTGGCGGACTGGTTTGCGGCGGACGACTGGCATCACAACGGCGCATTTCTGCTGGCGCATGCGTTCGGGTGGTGGTCCGGCTCGGGCTGCGTCTTCACCC
>JBOGNS010000276.1:0-12865 GCA_050747305.1 Candidatus Acidiferrales bacterium
TAGCCCGCCACGGCTACAGCCAGGGTGAAGAGGATGCCTGCGAGGCTCAGGCCGTAGAGCTTGGTGCGAATCGTTAAATTCATTCCACTCCCCTCAAAGGCCTTTCCCCCGCCGGCAGAGCCCGCCCACACCTGTGGAGTCAGTCGCAATCACATCCGACAGGATGCCGCGACAAGTTGAACAGCGAATAAAGGCAAAGTGAATTGCGTGTTACAGCGCGTGTTGCACGCCGTCTTATCGGTGGCTCTAAGCACTTACGACTCAATCGCTTGCGGCGCGCCTACGACCGTCGTTTTGGCGATGCCCACGCCACGCGCCACAGGTCAGCAGGTCAGACGGATCCGAGGTCGGTGCGTTGGTTTGAGACTCAGCAGTCAGCCAAAGCCACAAGGCCGGGGCGCGCGCATGGGCAGAGTTCTGAGTTCTGCGTTCTGAGTTCTGAGTTCCCGGAGCGTTCCAAAAAGTTAATGCCCGAGCGAACACGCTTCTCTGCGAAAGACCTTTGCGCCCGGCCAAATTACGGTAGGAAGGAGGGCACGGAGGGGGACATGGCGCACACCTTTGACCCGCGGCTCAGCTCTCGCGCCCTGGACACGTTGGAGCGCGAAAACCTGGTCACGAAGCTGCTGGAGATGCCCACCTGGATGCCGGAGGCCATGGAGCCGGGCTGCCTGTTCCTGCTGGCGCGGCGCTTTCAGCTCTCGCCCAAGCGCGAGCCGCGCTTCACCGCCGTGCTGGCCTGCCCGCAATGCGGCACCCTGAACATGATCACCGAAACGCAGTACGTCGGCCACGACACGGTCATCTGCGAATCCGAGCTCTGCGGGCAGCACTTCAACATCCGCGACAAGTCCTGGTTCGAGTTCCTGCCCGTGCACTGAGCCGTGACTTGTGACTCGTGACTCGTGATCCGTCACTTGTGGACAGCTTCGCCAACCACATCCACTCGAAAAGCCTGGCGCAGCAAGCTGCGCCGAGAAGAACGGCGGCAAGCCGCCGCACTCCATACGGTCGCACTTCACGAGTCACGGATCACGAGTCACGGATCACGAGTCACGACGACGGTGCCTTGAAGAAGACTGCGGAGAGCGGTGGCAGGGTGAGCATCAGGCAGTGGGAGCGGCCGTGGCAGGTGAACGGCAGGGCTTCGAGGCCGCCCATGTTGCCCCAGCCGGAGCCGCCGTAGTGTACGGCGTCGCTGTTGAGTGCTTCGGTCCAGAAGCCGCCACGATCCACGCCGACGCGATAATTGGTGCGTGCGACGGGCGTATAGTTGCACGCCACCAGTACCACATCGTTGGGCTTCGTGCCTTTGCGAAGCAGGGTGAGGATACTGTTGTCGCTGTCGTTGCAGTCCACCCACTCGAAGCCGACGGGATCGCAATCGAGTTCGTGCATGGCCGGCTCAGCGCGATAGAAGCGGTTCAGGTCCGCCACCCACTGCTGCATGCCGGCGTGCGGCGGATGCGTGAGCGCGCTCCATTCGATGCTGGCGTCGTGGTTCCACTCCTGCCACTGGCCGAATTCGCCGCCCATGAAGATGAGTTTCTTGCCGGCGTGGAAGAACATGCTGGCAAATAGCAGGCGGAGGTTGGCGAACTTTTGCCACTCGTCGCCGGGCATTCGGCCCAGCAGCGAACCTTTGCCGTGCACCACTTCGTCGTGGGAGAGCGGCAACATGAAATTCTCGTGGAAGGCATACAACATGCGGAAGGTGAGCTGGTTGTGATGGAACTTGCGGTGTATGGGATCGAGCGACATGTACTTCAGCGTGTCGTGCATCCACCCCATGTCCCATTTCATGCCGAAGCCCAGCCCGCCCACGTACACCGGCCGCGACACCATGGGCCATGATGTGGACTCCTCGGCAATGGTCTGCACCTCGGGATGCTCGCGGTACACCGCCTGATTGAAGTGCCGGAGGAACTCGATGGCGTCCACATTCTCGCGGCCGCCGTACTTGTTGGGAATCCATTCGCCGGTGTTGCGCGAGTAATCGAGATAGAGCATCGAGGCCACCGCATCCACGCGCAAGCCGTCGGCATGAAATTTGTCGAGCCAGTAGGTGGCGCTGGACATCAAGAAGCTGCGCACCTCGTTCCGGCCGTAGTTGAAAATCAGGCTGCCCCAATCGCGGTGCAAGCCCTGGCGCGGGTCTTCGTGTTCGTAAAGATGCGTGCCGTCGAAATAGGAAAGTCCGTGGCCGTCGGTGGGAAAGTGCGAGGGCACCCAATCGAGGATCACGCCGATGCCGCGCTGGTGGAGGTAGTCCACCAGATACATGAAGTCCTGCGGCGTGCCGAAGCGGCTGGTAGGCGCGAAGAAGCCGGTCACCTGATAGCCCCAGGAGCCGAAGAAGGGATGCTCCATCACCGGCAGAAATTCCACGTGGGTGAAGCCGAGGCGCGCGACGTAATCGGCGAGCCGCGGCGCGAGCTCGCGGTAGCTGAGCGAGCGGTTCCCTTCCTCGCGCACGCGCATCCATGAACCGAGGTGGACTTCGTACACCGACACGGGACTGCTCAGCGTGTTGCGCTCGCCGCGCGTGCGCATCCAGCTCTCGTCGCCCCATGTGTAGTCGAGGTCCCACACGATGGAGGCAGTCTTGGGCGGCGTCTCACTGAATATCGCGAAGGGATCGGCCTTTTCCGCGCGGAAGCCGCGGTGGTGCGATTCGATCATGTACTTGTAATGCGCGCCGCGCTCCACACCTGCGACGAAGCCTTCCCAGATGCCGGAGTTACCGCGCGCGCCGAGCGGCGTTTCGTTCGCGTTCCAGCCGTTAAACTCGCCCATCACGCCGACGCGCCGCGCATTGGGCGCCCACACCGCGAAATGCGTACCCGCCACGTCATTCTGCGTGAGGCGGTGCGCGCCTAATTTTTCGTACAGCCGGTAATGCGTGCCTTCATTGAAGAGGTGCAGGTCCTGGTCCGTGAGCAGCGACACGTCGTAGTGCACCTGTAGCTTTGTGGCGGTTTCAGCTCCCGTGCCGGTATTGGTGACCCTGGCCATCGCAGCAGAAAATGACTCCACCTCAGATTATGCCTCGCTGCGGCGCAGAACCGAAGCGGCTTTTGACGCCGACGCCTCATGCTTGTCTGCCGGTCGGCGGCCTGTCCGCTATTCCCTAGAAAGAAGCGGCTAAGTTGTTGATTCGGCGCGCATCCCGATAGTCGCTTCTTTCATGGTTCGCTTGTGGTTCGAAGAACCATGAGCTATTCGTGGCGGAGTGCGATCAAGGGATCGACCAGCATCGCGCGACGCGCGGGAAAATACCCGGCCAGAGCGGCGACAGCGGCGAGCGCAAATGCCACGGCGACGAGCGTCGCCGGATCATGGACTGAGACTGTGAAAAGCATGTGTTCGAGCAGGCGAGAAGCCGCGAGCGCGCCGGGCACTCCGAGAGCGAGGCCTGCGAACGTCAGAAGCAGCACCTCGCGCAACACCATCCTGAGAATCATCCCGCGCGAGGCGCCAAGAGCCACTCGAATGCCGATCTCGTTTGTACGGCACGACACGGAATAGGAAATCACGCCGAAAATACCCGTGGCGGCCAGAACCAGCGCCATCGCGGCAAACAGGCCAAGCAAGAAGGTGCGAAACCTGGGCTGAGCCACCGACGCATCGACGAGGGCCGGCATCGGCGCGATACCCGTCACCGGCAGATCCTTGTCCATCTTTTTGACTTCCTGCCGAATCGTGGCTGCGACGCTGGACAGGCTCAACGTGCTCTTTACGACGAGATTCGCGCCCCAGAAAGGCGCCTGTGCGTACGGCACGTACATCATGGGCCCGGGATCCTGACCCAGGGCCACGTCACGTATATCTCCCACCACTCCGACGATTTCGCGCACGGTTCCGCGATCCGGCGGAAAGCCAAACGTGAGCCGCTGTCCAAGCGGATTCTGATTCGGGAAATAAAGCCGCGCCATTGTCTCGCCGATGATCGTAACGCGCGGTGCGGCCGCGATATCTCGCCGGTTGAAGAAGCGCCCGGCCAGGAGCGGGATGCCCATTACGCGGAAATAGTCCGGGCTGACCGAAACATAGTTCGCTGTCCGGGATGTTCCCGCGGAGGCGGGAGGATGCCCAACAATATCGAATGCCAGATTAACTTGGCCGTCGGCGATCGGCGCGGGAACAACCACGGCCGAATCTTGCAGTCCGGGCTGAGCCTGGATTCGCGCCAGCAATTCGTCGGAGAAAGCGGTCCACTGCTGCGGCGTCGCATACTGGAAGCGCGGCAGGGAGATGTCAGCCTTCACAACATGCTGCACGTCGAAGCCCGGGCGGACCGAGATGAGATTCGCGAAGCTGCGCAGCAGCAATCCCGCCGCCACCAGCAGGACCATGGCGATTGCAATCTCGCCCGCTGCCAGAAAACTGCGCGCACGGCGGCGGCCGCTGCTTTCGCCCGAGCCCGCCCGTCCCTGGCGAAGGCTGGTTTGTAATCGGGAGTTCGCGGCAAACAGGGCCGGAGCCAAGCCAAAAGCGCAACTGGCGATGACGGAAAGCAGGAACGCGAAACCCAGGACTCCGGTGTCCACGCGGATCGGGTTTGCTCGCGGCAGACTCGCCGGCAGAAGCGAGTCCAGCACTTGAATGCCCCAGGAAGCGAGGACCACTCCCGCCATCCCGCCGAGCAGGCCGAGCACCGCGCTCTCGCTCAGCAACTGTCGAATCATCCGGGCCCGTCCGGCGCCAAGCGCTTTGCGTACTGCCATCTCGCGCGCGCGAGCGGTGGCGCGCGTCAGAAGCAAATTGGCGACATTGGCGCAGGCAATCAGCAGCACCAGGCCGGCAGCGGCCAGCAGTACAAGCAGCGGGGATTTCACGTTTCCAGTGATCATCTGCTGAAGCGGCACCATGCGAATCATCCAACCGCGGTTCTCAGCCGGATACTCCTGCGCAAGCCGCGCGCTGATGGCATCCAAGTCCGCCTGCGCCTGCGACAGGGTGACACCTGGTCTCAGCCGTCCGGTGACTTGAAGCCAATGTCCTCCCCGTTGAGGCATCCAACTGCCAAAGAGCGGGTCTTGAGCGAGTGGAATCCAGAGCTGGTCACTTTTCGTGAGGGAAGGAAAACGAAACGTTGCGGGCACGACTCCAATGACCGTGAAAGAGCGTTGGTCCAAGTTGAGAGAGCCGCCGATCACCTCCGGATCCGCTCCGAACATACCGCGCCACAAACCTTCACTGAGGATAACCACCGGCGGCGCGCCGGGCTTCCCGTCGTCCGAATTAAATACGCGTCCGGCAAGTGGATTGACGCCGAAAAGTGAGAAAAACTCAGCGGTCACGACCGAAGTGTTCACGACCGCTGGCTCGCCACGGCCCGTCAAGGTGAGTTCGTGGCGCTGACTCCCTGCCATCTCACCAAAGGCGCGCGTCTGTTCGCGAAGCTCCTCAAAGTTCGCATAAGACCAACCAGTCCCACCGATCCCCTCGTGTGGCTTTGCCTGGAACACGTTGAACAATTGGTCGGGCTGCGCGTACGGCAGCGGCTTCAGGAGCACGGCGTAGACGACACTGAAGATGGCCGTATTCGCGCCGATGCCTAATGCGAGCGTGAGCACCGCGACCAGTGTGAAGCCGGGATTCTTGCGGAGCACGCGCAGGGCGAAGAGCACGTCTTGCCAGAGCTGACCCAGCAGCGCGCCAGCGCGCGCCTCGCGCACCTGCTCTTTCACTTGCTCGACCCCGCCCAGCTCGATCAGAGCCGCGCGGCGGGCTTGCTCTGGCGGCAGGCCTGCGGCGATTTTCTCGCCCGTGAGCAACTCCAGGTAGGCGCGGACTTCGTCGCTCAAGTCGGCTTCCACTTGCTGCTTGCGAACTAAATTGCGCCGCAGGTGAGAAAGGCGTCGCAACAATGACATGCAACCTCCTTCCAGGCACGCGCGCCCCGGCTTCATCCCGTGCTACCTAGCGACCGGCGGATTCGATGCTCCGCGTGCAGTAAACAAAGCGGCGGCGAGCCGCCGCACTCCAAGGCGTGCTTCGCGCGACGTGAAAAGCGAACGGCTACGGTACCGGAAGCGGCGCGCCTCGACGCCGCGGGCTATGTGGCCTCCAGAGCGGCAGAAATCGCCAGCGCAATGCGCTCCCAATGCTTCGCTTCGGTGCGAAGCTGCCGCTGGCCGGCTCGCTTGAGCTTGTAATACTTGGCGCGGCGGTTGTTTTCCGATTCGCCCCATTGCGCCGCCAGCCAGCCTTTTTCCTCCAGCCGGTGCAGCGCAGGAAATAGCGAGCCGGGCTTGACCTGAAAGGTGCCGCGGGTAAGCTGCTCCACGCGCCGCGCGATCCCCAGGCCGTGGTTCGGCTCCAGGGCCAGCGCTTTCAGGATCAGCACGTCCAGCGTGCCTTGCAGCAATTCCGTTCGGGAAGCCATCGTATCTCCTATAGAGGTTCTGTAGGAGCATACGGTTGGACGTATAGAATGTCAATAGGACAGCAGAGGGACGCGGGACTAGGGACTGGGGACTCGGAACTGACCGAGAGGAAGCATCTGGGCGCACAAGTTACGCGATTCGCCGCCCTGGCGGTTTCTCTTGTATCCTACGTCAGCGAGCTGGATTCTTTGAGAGGCAGACGAAGCATGCGTGACTGGAAGCGGCGCGATTTGTTGAAACTCGGCTTGGCGCCGGCCATGGCGTCTTGGCTGAAACCGCTGGCGTCAGCGGCCAATCCGCTCAATCCCGCCGGCTTTGATGAGGCAGCGATGGCTGCGCGCGTACGACGGGAGTTCCTGCACGCGTGGAATGGCTACAAGCGATACGCGTGGGGACACGATGAGCTGCGCCCACTGAGCAAGACGGCGCGCGATTGGCATGGCGTTTCGCTGCTGATGACGCCGGTGGATGCGCTGGACACGATGCTGTTAATGGGCCTCGACGAGGAAGCCAAGACCACAACGGACTACATCGCGAAGAACCTCTCTTTCGACCGCGACATCTTCGTCAAGAATTTCGAAATCACCATCCGGCTGCTCGGCGGCCTGCTCAGCGGCTATCAGATGACGAACGACGACCGGCTGCTGGCGCTGGCAGACAATCTCGGCAAGCGGCTGCTGCCTGCTTTCGACTCGAAGACGGCCATGCCGTACATGCACGTGAACCTGAAGACCGGCGCGGTGCGCGGTGACGTAAGCAATCCCGCGGAAATCGGTACGCTGCTGATTGAGTTTGGCACGCTGGCCAAGCTGACCGGCGAGCCGACCTACTACAACAAGGCCAAGCGCGGACTGACTGAACTCTACAGGTGGCGCTCGAAAATCGGCCTGGTCGGTTCTGGAATTAACGTCAACACCGGGGAGTGGACGAACACACGCAGCCACATCAGCGGGCTCATCGACTCCTACTACGAGTACCTGCTGAAAGGCTGGCTGCTTTTCGACGACGAAGACTGCGCGGCGATGTGGCGCGCGAGCGTCGAGACGCTCCATAAACATGTGGCGCACGAAGCGACCACCGGCCTGTGGTACGGCACGGTGGATATGCACACCGGGGCGCGTGTGGCGACACGCTTCGGCGCGCTGGACGCATTCTTCCCCGGCGTGCTGGCGCTGGCCGGCGACATCGACCGCGCGCGGCGGCTGCAAGAGTCGTGCTACAAAATGTGGTTGGTCGCGGGCATCGAACCGGAGGCGCTCGACTACTCCACGATGAAAATCATCTCGGCTGGCTATCCGCTGCGGCCGGAGATCATGGAGTCGGCGTATTACCTCTACTACTTCACGCGCGATCCGCTCTACCGTGAAATGGGCGTCACGTTTTTTGAAGCGCTGGTGAAGCACTGCCGCACCGATGCCGGCTACGCCGCATTGCGTAACGTAGAAACGAAAGAGAAGCGCGACAACATGGAGAGCTTTTTTCTCGCAGAAACCTTGAAGTACCTCTACCTGCTCTTCTCCCCGCGCGAGGCAATCGACTTGAAGACGACCGTCTTCAATACGGAGGCGCACCCGCTAAGAAAAAAGTGGTGATGCGTGCCGCCGCCTAGCGACGAAAGGCGAGGCGCGCCAAGCCCGTCGAGTCGCGGACGATGAATCCGTCGGGCAGCAGCACGGGCATCGCGAAGGTTTCGCTGTCGGCCACATCGGTGTAGCGGGCGTCTTCGGCATACTGCGCGGGGTGGCGGCGCGCGACCACCACAGCAGCTTCGTTGGTGAGATAGACGATGTGCTTCGGCGTGAGCAACACGCTGGCGTGCCAGCCCGCGCGGCCTTCCGTGGCCCAGCGCACGGCGCCGGTGGCGGCGTCGAGCGCCACGAACTGCCCTTTCTTTTTGTTCGAGTGGCCGTAGATCGTGCCGTCGGCGAAAACAGGCGAGCTCATGTACATGGTCACATCCGCGTTCTTCCACGCCTGCGTGGCCTGCCATTTGCCGTCCGCTTGCTTCAGGGAGTAGGCGTGAGTGCCTTGCCGCGTGCCGGAGACGATCAGGTGCGCGCCGGTCCACAACGGTGTGACGATGTTCTCGTGCCACTCGTCGGGATACGGCGCCGACCACAGCAGCACACCGCGTTTCGCATCGATTCCCACCAGCGAGTTGTTGGTGTGCGCCACAATCTGCCGCACGCCGCCCACAGTGATGACAATCGGGGACGCGTATCCGGGACCTTCGCCGCGCCACGCCCAGCGTTCCGCGCCACTGGCCGGGTCGAGCGCCAGCACGCGCCCACCGTGGATATCGCTGCCCACCTGCACAATCAACGCGCCGCTTTCCATTAGCGGCGACATCGCGGTGCCGCAAAAAAGCTTCGAGGTATCCACCGAGTCTGAATAATCTTTGCGCCAGAGCAATGCGCCGGTCTTTGCATCCCACGCCGAGAGCACGCCGGTGGTACCGAGTGTGAAGAGCCGGTCGCCAGCGACCAGCGGCGTCGAGTTGGGGCCCTTGGCCATTTTCACCGCGTACTGGTTTTTCTTGAATGGCGCGGCATACTTTTGCTGCCAGATGACCTTGCCGCTCGCGAGATCCACAGCGCTGATGATCTCCTCCGGGTCGCGACGGCCATGGATGAACACCCGCCCCTGCGAAACCACCGGCGAGGAGTACCCTTCCCCCACTTCGACGCGCCACTTTCGCTCGAGCGATGCCGGCCACGCCGCAGGCGTGCTGGCCTCGGCCACCACACCTTCTCGCGACGGCCCGCGCCATTGGCTCCACTCTTGCGCCGTACAGATTGGTGCAAACAGCGTCGCGCCCAGCGCGCATGTCAGAAGGCTCTTCATCGGTGGTACCCCCGTTGAATCGCTACATTTCAGTGAGACGCTTCGAACCAGCCTTTGTCTTCTCTTGCTGTTTCACGGTGGCCGGAATCGGTGGCGTTCGTCCCAAAATCGGATAGATTCGGAATGGCGTTCGGGTCCAGGCCGCTGTAGCGGCTCACGATAGCAAGCCCAGCGTTGGCAAGCGTTTTGCCTCGCTGATAGCATATCGAAGCCGCGTGAGGCGGCGGAACGCGGCTCTTTTTTCTCGATTCGGCCGTCTAACCTGAAGCAGAAGGGGTGCCAAACGATGCGAACAAGGAAATTCTTGATTTCGACGCTGGCCGCCGGCGCGCTACTAATTCTCGGCGGGCGCGATGCCGCCTTTTCTCAGGCTCCGCAGCGAACGTCAGGTAAAGCGAAGGCGGCTGCTGCGCGGCCGGCGAAGGCTGGTGCGGCGAACGCAGGCGCGTGGACGCAGTGGCGCGGGCCCAATCGCGACGCTATCTCCGCCGACAAACAATTGCTGGCAAAGTGGGGTCCCAGCGGACCGCCGCTAGCCTGGAAGGCCTCGGGGCTGGGCGCGGGATTCTCCAGCCTGGCCATCGCCGGCGAGCGCATCTACACCATGGGCGACTTCGGCAACGAGCAATTCGTGCTGGCTCTCGCGCGCAACAGCGGAAAAGTTTTGTGGAAGGCGAAGGTCGGCGCGGCGCACCGCGATCAGTACGGGGGCCCGCGCGCCACTCCTACCATTGATGGCGATGTGCTCTATACGCTGGGCACGGAAGGCGACCTGGTATGCCTGGAAGCCGCGACGGGCAAAGAGCGCTGGCGGCGCAACATCGCGCGCGACTTCGGCGCGCCGATGCCGGGGTGGAAATTCTCCGAGTCGCCCACGGTGGACGGCAATAAGTTGATCATCACGCCCACCAGCAGCCGCGCGGGCATGGTGGCGCTGGACAAAGCCACGGGCAGAGAAATTTGGCGCAGCACGTGGTCGCGCATCGGCTCGCGCGGGATGGATGAGGCCGCCTATTCGTCGGTGGTGATTTCGAATGGCGCGGGCGTGAAACAGTACGTGCAACTGACCAATCGCGGCGCGGTAGGCGTGCGCGCGCAGGATGGAAAATTCCTGTGGGGCTACAACCGCATCGCCAACGATACGGCCAATATTCCCACGCCGATCGTGCGCGGCGATTATGTGTTCGTCTCTACCGGCTACCGCGATGGCGGGTCGGCGCTGCTGAAGCTGGCGCGCTCCGGTGATGGGGTGACGGCCAGCGAGGTTTACTACCTCGAGGCCAACCGCTTTCAGAACCACCACGGCGGCATGGTGTTGATTGGCGACTATCTCTACGCCGGGCACGGCCACAACCGAGGATTCCCCATTTGCATTGAATTTCTTACGGGCAAGGTGCGCTGGGGCGGCGACATCCGCAATGGCGGCACGGGATCAGCGGCCGTCGTTGCGGCCGATGGGCGCCTCTACTTCCGCTATCAGAACGGCTCCATCAAACTGATTGAGGCCACCCCGGACGGCTATCGCGAAACCGGTTCTTTCGATTTGCCGGACGTGCGCAATCCAAGCTGGTCGCACCCCGTGGTGCTCAATGGCAAGCTCTATCTGCGCGAGCAGGACACGCTCTACGTCTTTAACCTGCGCGGGTAACAGCACGGCCACGCCGGTGGGCCCCACAACTCGCGCCGCAGCAGCACCGTCACGCTTGGTGGCTCAGCCGGGCCTCGCGCATCGACGCACCATAGGAGCGCTTATTTGCAGACATCATTTCACTGGCGGCTGCGCCCCGTGCACCAGCACTTTATCGACGCGACGCCCATCCATGTCCACCACTTCAAAGGTGAGCCCGGCAAGCTCAAAGTGGTCTCCTTCGGCGGGCACCTTGCGCAAGACTTTCATTACAAAGCCGCCCAGGGTGTAGTAGTCGCCGGACTCTTCATCCGGTAATTCCGTAAGACGCAGAATTTCCTTAAGCTCATCCACCGGCAACATGCCGTCGAGCAGCCACGAACCGTCGTCCCTCTGGCGGCTGGCGGCCCTGGCGTGGTGCGCGCCGGTGGCCAGATCGCCGACCAGCGCCTCCAGGATGTCGTGCAGGGTGCAGACGCCCGTCACGCTGCCGTGCTCGTCCACGACCAGCGCGATGTGTGTCCGGCGCTCGCGGAACTTTTGCACCAGGTCGACGGCCCGACTTCCCTCCGGCACATACAGAGGAGGGCGGAGCGCCTCGCGCAAATTGATTTCCTTCCCTTCGAGGCTTTGCTGAAGAAGGTCGCGCACTACCACCAAACCTTGAACGTTCTCCGTGCTGCCTTCGTGCACCGGATAGCGCGAATGCTCGGACTTGGCGATTTTTTGTAAAAGCATCGCGGGCGTATCCTGCATTTCCAGCCACACGATGTCGCCGCTTTGCGTCATCAGCATGTCCACGGTGCGATCCCCCAGCTTAAAGATGCGCGACACCAGATCGCGCTCCGCCGGGTCGAACACTCCGGACCGGGTTCCCTGATCCACCAGAATTCTGATCTCCTCCTCGGTCACCGGCGGTTCTGCGGACGGCCGGATGCGCAACACGCGCAGTACGAAATTCGTGGAAGCGCTCAAGAAGCGCACCACCGGCGAGGTCATGCGCGCCAGCAAGTTCATAGGCCGCGCTACCAAGCTGGCCATTCGCTCCGGGTTGTTCAGAGCCACCCGCTTGGGCGCCAGTTCGCCCAACACCAAAGAAAAATAGGTGATGGCGATCACCACGACGCCGATGCCAATGGCTTCGCCATAGGCAGCCAGCGGCGGGTATTGGCTGAGCCAGCCCGCGATTTCCTCGGCGAGGGTCGCGCCGCCGAACGCACCCGCCAGCACGCCCACCAGCGTGATTCCCACTTGCACCGTGGAAAGAAAAACGTCGGGAGAATTGGCCAATTGCAACGCTGCCGCCGCGCCCGAATGGCCCGAGTTCGCCAAGCGTTGCAACCGCGCCTTGCGCGCGGACACGACGGCGATCTCCGAAAGCGCCAGCGCGCCGTTCACCAAAATCAGGAGAAAAATAACGGCGACTTCGAGAGCCACGATCGACATTTGCAGCTCCGCATCCCGTGAGGGGATGTAGAGCCATTCTACCGGGTCGTGTGCCCTGTGCGGGCGGGTTGAGCACCTTGTTGAAAAACCAGGCTCGGCTGTCATTCCGACGCAGCGAGGAATCTGCAATTCGCTCATTTGCTGAGAAAAGTGCAGATTCCTCACCGCGCTTGGCGCGGTGAGGAATGACATTCGAGGTTTTTCAACACGCTGTTAGAGTTTTACTGCCGGGCGGCGCGCCTGGCCGGCACGGTCCACATGTAAATTCTGCGCCCATTCACTTCGGCGCTTTTCTCCGGCTCCCAATCGCCCATGCGGAAGGCGTGCGAGACGATGCGCGTGCCGGGCTTCAGGTCACGCAGCAGCTTGGGCCGCAGTTGCTCATTCAAGCGCTCGAGCAGATAAAGCGTCACCACGGTGGCTTCATGGATGTCCGCTTCAAACAAGTCTTCCTGACGGAATTTCACCAGCTTGGTCACGCCTGCGGCCTTGGCATTGGCTTCCGCTTCGCGGATACGCTCGGGATCGATGTCGATGCCTACGCCGCGCACGCCGA
>JBOGNS010000277.1:0-2027 GCA_050747305.1 Candidatus Acidiferrales bacterium
ACCCAACGGGGTTTGCGGCCGGTTTTGTTTTGTAGCACAGCCATTCCTGGCTGTGCGGGTTTGAGGGCGTAGCAGGCGCAAGCGCAGACCTGAACTGAGACGGGCAGAGAGCAACGGAGGGACGCGATGAGCCGAAACACTGGACAGACCAGGAGGTCTGTCCTACACGGGCGCAGGCAAATTAATGCTGTGGATCGCGCGCTGGTGCGGCTGTTGAACCGGCGCATGGGCTTATCGATTCGCGTCGGTCACCTGAAGAAGGCCTGCGGCATGCCGCTGTTCGACAAGGCCCGCGAGCGAGAAATTTTTCGCCGTGCGGCGCGCGCCAATGGCGGCCCGCTCGATCAGCGGACGCTAACAGGGTTCTACCGCTGGCTCCTGGCGCAGTCGCGGCGGCAGACGCGGCGCGCGCTGAATAGCGCCGGAGACCCCGAGAAATCGGGGCAACGACGAAGAGGACACCCATGAAATCGAGCGCCCGGAAAGCCGGACAGGCCCTTCGATCGCCTTCGGCGATCTCAGGGTCAACAGGTGTGCCTGTTCTACGTGTTGCCTTCCAGGGGGAGCCGGGGGCCTTCAGCGAGGAAGCGGCGCGGAGGCTGCTGGGTCCGACGGTGCGCACGGTGCCGCGGCCAACTTTTGAGTCGCTCTTTGATGCGGTTCGTGTGCGGCGCGGATCGGAAGAACAGGACAGACCGGGAGGTCTGTCCTACTTGGCCGACTGCATTCTGGTTCCGCTGGAGAACAGCTTAGCGGGCGCGATCCAGCGGAATTATGACTTGCTGCTGGCCAGCGGTTTGCGCATCAGCGGCGAAGTGGTGCTGCCCATTGCGCATCATCTGATTGGCTGCCCGGGTGCGCGCGCGCAACGAATCGCAACCGTGCAGTCGCATCCGGTGGCGCTGGCGCAGTGTGAGCGGTTCTTCGCGGCGAATCCGCATTTCGCGCGCGTGGCAGCGGACGATACCGCCGGCAGCGTGCGCGAAATCGTGGAGCGCGGCGACCCACGCCGTGCCGCGATCGGCAGTGAATACGCCGCGTCGCTTTATGGCGGGCGCATCCTGCGCCGCCACGTGGAGGATCACCGCGAGAATTACACGCGATTCGTGCTGGCCATGCCGTCGCGTGTAGCGGCGACCTTCAGGTCGCCATTACTGGCTGGCGCTTCAAGGCAGCGTGGCGGCCTAAAGGCCGCCGCTACACCTGCGGATAAAGTTTCGCTGGTGTTCGAGCTGCGACACCGGCCGGGCGCGCTGTGCCGTGCGCTGGAATCGTTTGCCTCGCGCGGATTGAACCTGATGAAGATTGAGAGCCGGCCGATTCCCGGCCGCCCGTGGGAATACCGCTTCTACGTGGATTTGCGAATATCGCCGGCGCGCGCGACGAACGGCTCCGCTGCCTCGGACTCTGCGCAAGAGAAGCTTTCAGCGGCTTTGACGGAATTGAAACGCGCAACCACGCGGCTGCACCTGCTGGGGCAGTACGCGTCGTCACGAGGCAATGGCCATGGGCACAATCAATGAGGTTGAAGAAAGCGAGCGCGATCCAGTCTGTGGAGTGCGGGAGCTTGCTCCCGTTCTCCCCGCGCGAGGCTTGCCTCGCGCGGTTCTCTGCGCTGGCGGCGGAGCACGCGAAGCAAGCTTCGCGCGCGAAGAACGGCGGCAAGCCGCCGCACTCCATACCCGTCCCAGCGCCGCGAGCGACCTCGCCAACCGTCGCGAGCGACCTCACGCTGAGCGATATTTGCGGCGGTATGAGCGAGTGCAGTAGACTGACAAATTCACTGGAGAACGACGGCGCCGCCTGTGCGCCGGCGGACCCTCCCGGGGGAACCATGCTGATCGTAATGCAAGCGCACGCCAGCGAAGAGCAGTTTCGCCAAGTGTGCGCGCGAATTGAAACGTTTGGGCTGAAGGCGCACCCGATTCCGTGCTCGATCCGCACCGCCATCGGCATCACCGGCAAGAAGGGCGCTGTGGAATTGGGCGTACTCGAGCAAATGCCGGGCGTGGCCGAGTGCATTCCGG
>JBOGNS010000278.1:0-1840 GCA_050747305.1 Candidatus Acidiferrales bacterium
TGCGTGTAGTGCTCCAGCGCGTGCATGCCGAGCTCGCGCCCGTAGCCGCTCATCTTATATCCGCCGAAGGCCGCTGCGGGATCGTAATTGTTGTAGGTGTTGATCCAGACGGTGCCGGCTTTGATGCGCCGCGCCACGCGATGCGCTTTGGCGATGTCGCGCGTCCACACCGCTGCGGCCAGTCCATAAGGGTTGGCATTGGCTTGCTCGATGGCGGCTTCGGCGTCGCCGAACTCGATCGCCGCTAGCACCGGGCCGAAGATCTCTTCGCGCGCGATGGTCATTTCGTTGGTGACGCCATCGAATACCGTGGGCTGCACGAAGCAGCCAACGTCACCGACCCGCGCTCCGCCGGCCACCAGCTTCGCGCCCTCGGCTTTGCCCTTTTCGATGTAGCCGAGCACTTTAGTCATTTGCTGCTCGCTCACCAGCGAGCCGAGCTTCGTTTTGGGGTCGAGCGGGTCGCCGGGCTGCATTTTCCTGGCGCGATCAGCCAGCTTTTGGACGAAATCGTCCTTCACCGACTTCTCAACAAACAGTCGCGAGCCTGCCGCGCAGACTTCGCCCTTGCCGTAAAAGATCCCGATGGTCGCGCCGCGCACCGCCGCATCCAGGTCCGCGTCGGCAAAAACGATGTTCGGCGATTTGCCGCCCAGTTCGAGCGACACCGGCTTCAGCGTCGCGGCCGTATCGCGCACAATTTCTTGCCCCGTGGCGGTTGAGCCGGTGAATGCCACTTTGTCCACGCCGGGATGCTGCACCAGCGCCTTGCCCAGTTCGCGCGTCGAGCCGGTGACGATGTTCAGCACGCCGTCCGGCAGGCCCGCCTCCTGGCAGATTTCCCCCAGCCGCAGCGCGGTGAGCGGGGTCCACGGGGCCGGCTTCAGCACCACGGTGTTGCCTGCGGCAAGCGCGGGCGCCACTTTCCACGACGCCAGAAGCAGCGGAAAATTCCACGGCACAATCGCGGCCACTACGCCCACCGGCTCGCGCAGCGTGTAGTGGAAAAATGGTCCGCGCACGGGCACCGTCTCGCCGTGAATTTTCGTGGCCCAGCCCGCGTAGTAGCGGAAGACTTCCGCCACCATCGGCATATCCACTTGCCGTGACTCGAAAATGGGCTTGCCGTTGTCGAGTGTTTCGAGCTCGCCCAATTCGTCGGCGTATTTGTCGATCAGATCGCCAATGCGCCAAAGGATCTTGGCGCGGTCGGCTGCGGCCATCTCCACCCACGCGCCGGAGTCGAACGCTTGCCGCGCCGCCTTCACCGCCAATTCGGCATCGCGAGCATCCGCATCGGCCACGGCCGTGATCGTGGCGCCGGTCGCCGGATTCACTGTGGGAAACGTTTTCGCCGACCACGCATCCACCCACTTGCCGCTGATGAACAGCTTGCCCGGCTTGGGCTGCACTTTCGCTGCTGTGGCCATTGCGTTCAGTTTCCTCGCGCTCTCTTGTCCAATATCCGAAAGCGGCGTCGAGCCGCCGCACTCCAAAGCGGGCTTTCGCCCGCGTGAATCACTTGCCTTTAAATTCCGGCTGGCGCTTGCCTACATACGCGGCCAAGCCTTCCTTGGCATCTTCGCTGGTGAAGAGCAATTGCTGCAACTCGCGCTCCAGCGCCAGCGCTTCCTGGAACGGAATCTCCGCGCCGCTGACCACCGAGCGCTTGATGCGGCCCACCGCGCGTGATGCCTTATTTGGCGGGCAGAACTGCCGCGCATAGGCCATCACGTCGTCCCAGAACGTGTCACGCTCGTAGATGTCATTAACCAGCCCAAACTCCTGCGCTTCTTCGAAGCTGAACGTGCGGCCCGTGACCATTAACTCCAGCGAACGC
>JBOGNS010000279.1:0-9502 GCA_050747305.1 Candidatus Acidiferrales bacterium
GTGGTGATGGACGCCGGCAAAATTCCGCCCCTTTCCCAGTGCTTGTAAATACACGGATGTAAAGGTTCAAGCCCAGGAGAGCGACGCATCTAATTTAGGACCTTGATGCAAAACGAAGTTACTTAAACCTGTTGTAAAAACCTTTCTCTGTCATGCCGAGCGAAGCGAGGCATCTGGATTTCTCTCCTTTCAAAGAAGAAAGTGCAGATTCCTCGCGCCGACAAAAAGCGTCGGGTTCGGAATGACGTGTTCTTCGGAGTCTTTCAACAAGCTGTTAGGGCACGAGGAATTGGGGGAGGTCGGCGAGATTATCCAGCAGGATGTCGGGTGGATGCTCGGCGAGGCGGTGGCTGCCGAGGCCGTAGGTGACGCCGCAGGCCCAGATGCCGGCGTTGCGTGCGGTGAGGATATCGATTACCGAATCGCCGACCATCAGGGCCTCGTGCGGCGCGCGTCCAAAATCGCGCAGCAAGGTTTCCACGCCGATAGGGTCGGGCTTCTTGCGCTCGAAGCTGTTCCCGCCATAGACGTACTCGAAGTGGGTTGCGATGCCCAGCCCCTCGAGGATGAGTTTGCTGAAGCGCACCGGCTTGTTGGTGAGCACGGCCATTTGCACTTTGTGATCGTTCGCGTTCACGCTTGTGCCGCGCCCCGATGCATCGGGGCCGCGCCGGCTGAACTCCGCCAGCGCTTCGCGCACGCCGGGGTAGGTGACCGTGTTGTCGAGCATGTGCTCGCGGTAGTACGCAAGAAAATACTTCAGCGCCCGCTCCACGCTCTCATGCGTACCGAGGCTGCCCAATGACCGCCGCATCAGCATCGGCGCGCCCTGCCCCACATAGCCGAAAATTTGCTCGTGCTCCAGCGGCGCCAGACCCATGTGCCCCAGCGCCGCATTCACCGCCAGCGCCAGATCGAGTTTGGAGTCGATCAGGGTGCCGTCCAGATCGAAGATCAGCGCGCGCACGCTCGAAAATTTGTGATTGTCGCTCACCGGTTGCTCGTTCTCGGTATCGCCGGCGTCGCGCCGGCCTTGCTAACCCTGTGGAGCATTCGCAGCAAGGCCGGCAAGATGCCGGCGTTACCGCAGTGGATATTCTACCGCCCGGCACTCGCGGTCCAAAGAAGGTAGCTGACAGCCGCCAAAATTCCAAATTAGCGCTATTGACATGCTCGCAAACAAAAACGATGGCAGATCTGAAATTTCAAATTTCAGAGCCAAACATCGACACAGAGGTCACAGAGGCGCATAGGACACAGAGGAAGTCAACAAGCCATTCCAAATTCAAGATTCAAGAGCACATCGCACGATTAGAGGCGGCAAAGACATATCGTGAGAATCTCGGGGACACGACACTAGCTCAGTAGGATATGGCCGGTAGGCAGGGATCGGTGTCCGGCGACAACCACGAATCCAACGAATGTGGATCACCGATCACCGGCCACTGACCGCCGACTGTCGGGACTGTCGGCTGTAGGCTGTCGGCTGTAAGCTTGCCTTGCTAGAATAGGCTTTTGCCGGCAGAGGAATTGCATGGCTGAAATTTTCCCCTTTCGCGCGTTTCGTTACGCCACCGGGCGCGTCAAGCCGGCGGACGTGCTTACGCAGCCCTACGACAAGATCACGCCGCAGATGCAGGAGCGCTATTACGGTCTGAGCCCGTACAATCTCGTCACGGTCGAGAGAGGGAAAGCGCACCCCACCGACAGCCCGCAGAATAACGTCTACACGCGCGCGCGTCAGGCCCTCGACACGTGGATTGCGGAAGGCGTGCTGATCCGCGAATCCGCGCCCGCCATTTACGCTTATTCGCAGGAATACGCTCCGCCCGGCTCGGATGAGACCCTCACGCGGCACGGCTTTGTCGCGCTGGGCCGCGTAGAGGACTACGCCGCCGGCGTCGTCCACCGGCACGAGCAGACGCTCTCCGGCCCGCGCGCCGACCGCCTCGAACTGCTCCGCGCCACCCGCGCGCACACCGGCCAGTTGTTCATGCTCTACAGCGATCCCGCAAAGCACATCGATAAGTTACTGGCGCAAACCGAAAAAGTCCCGGCGCCGGTGGAGGTGCGCGACGAGTACGGCGTGATCCACCGCCTGTGGCCCGTCACCGACAGCGACACCATCGAAGCTTTCGTCGCGGCCATGGCCGGGTGCAAGCTGGTGATCGCCGACGGCCACCATCGCTACGAAACAGCCATCGCCTACCGCGACGAGTGCCGCGCCGCAAAAGGTTCAGCCGACCCCTCCGCGCCGCACGAGAAAGTGATGATGACCTTCGTCAACGCCGAATCCGAAGGGCTCACGATTTTGCCCACCCATCGCATTCTCACCAGCGTGCCGGATTTCTCCGCAGACACTTTCCTGCGCAAGCTGGAAGCGTGGTTCGAGGTTCGCCGCTTTCCCGCCGCGGCCAGCGCTGCGGCCGGCGCGCCTGACCCGGAACTCGCCGGAAGCGCGCACACGCCTTCCGTGCCCCAATTCGTCGCACACACCCGCGCGCAGCGCGCCATCGGCTTCTACGCCGGAGGCGATGCCTTCTGGCAGCTTGCCTTGCGCCAGCAAACCGAACTGCGCGCGCTGATCCCCAGCGTGTCACCGGCGCAATTGGAGCTCGACGTGGTCCTGCTGCATCGCCTCATTCTGGAGAAGGGCCTCGGCATCACGCCGGAAGCCGTCTCGAAGGAAAGTCACATCCGCTACGAGCGGGAGGCGCAAGCCGCTATCGGCGCCGCCCGCGAGGGCCAGGCGCAGGCTTGCTTCCTGCTGAACCCGGTCAGCGTACACCAGGTGATGAGCATGGCCTTAGCCGGCGAAGTGCTCCCGCAGAAGTCCACAGACTTCTACCCCAAGCTGCTCAGCGGCCTCACCATCTACAGGCTGGATGATTAGCTGACGGAAGGCAGCTAACAGTCGACAGCGAACAGGCAACAGCGAACAGGCAACAGCTTACAACCCGCAGGCGGCAGACTGTCGGCTGTAAGCTGTGAGCTGTAAGCTGTCGGCTGTAAGCTATTTGAAGCTGGAAACCGCGGCGGCTTCGTTGTCGTGGACTTCGAACACCGTGAGCAGCTTGGTCACCTGAAGCACTTCGCGGAATTTCTGCCCCAGATTGACCAGCTTCATGGTGGCGCCCTGCTGGCGCGCGCTGTGGTAGGTGGCAACCAGCGTGCCCAGGCCGGCGCTGTCGATGTACGTCACGTTGCCCATGTCCAGCACGATTTTCGTTCTTTTGCCGGCGAGCAGGCCCTTGATGCGCTCGCGCAGCGCGTTGCTTTCCTCGCCCAGGACGATGCGCCCGTCCATCGCCACCACGGTGATGCCGCTCACTTCCCGTTCCGTCATTTTCAGAGCCACGTTGCATCCTCCTCAGCAAGTTCCTGAACTCGTCGGTAACCCACGCCCGCCCTGGGCGAAATCGCCAAGGGCATTCTTGTGTGTGCGCTTTCCCCTTGCCCGGCGCAGTGTACAGCCAGGAGTGGCTGTGCTGCGCCGCGCTTCAGTAGTAGTCCGAACACGACATGTAATAGCCGCAGGCGCACACCAGCTTGCACGACCGTGACACCAGCCGCCGATGGCAGACCGGGCAAAATTCCCCAGGATTCTCCGCCGCTCGAGCCGACGACATCGGGTCTCGCGCCTGCTCTTTACTTTGACACGCCGCGCGCGCCGGAGGTTCCGGCTTCGGTAGCTCCCGAGGCTTCAGGATTGGCATGGCCTCCTCGGTCACTCATCCCGCAGCATCGGGACGAACCTTATAGCACAGCCTACCCGCAAGTAGCTAGTGCGCAATCGGATTGCAACGCTCGGGCAAGGGCGGCGCCCGAACTGGAGAGCAATTTCGATTATACGCGCTTCTCGCCCTCGGCGTAGGGGCGGCTTTACGCCGCGCGTAGCTAACGATGGGCGGGGTAAACCCGCCCCCTGCGCGCGATTGCAGCTCGCCATGAAACCGCGACGCCCCCGCCGCGCATCCAATCGGTAGGACAGCCGCGCTGGTTCGCGGCTGCCCTTGACGAAGCGTCGCGCAGGCGCAAGAATGTCTGCGGGCCTAAGGATTGCAGCCATGCGACGGCTACTGCTCATCCTCACCGTACTGGCGCTGGCGCTATTGGTTAGCGCGCCGGCGGAAGCGCAGCGGCGCATGAGGACGCGCGTCGTCTCCGCGCCGCAAGGCACGCAGGTGGTACGCGCCACGCCCAACGGTACCGTCGTCAATCCGGCCGGCCAGTTCGTCAGCGGCGCCCCGGTAGTCACCAGCGGCAATTCTGTGGAGCGGCTGCTTACCGGCGCTTTTCCAGCTCCCGGCCTGGGCTTCGACTTCACGCATCACGCCGCCATCAACCGCAACCTTGCCACTCGCGCACTAATCGACCCGGTCACGCAACACCGTCTGGCGCTCGAACGCCGGATTCGGCGCGAAACGCCGGTTGCCGTTGCGCCGGCTTTCCCCGTCGTCGTGAATTCCATCGTCGTGAACGTGGTGCCGCAGCCGCCGGTGGTGATCATTCAAGAGCCGGAGCCGGATTCGAACCGCGGTTACATCGAGCAAGCCCGTTATTACGAAGGTGACGCGCCTGCCGGCCGCAGGCCAGCCCCGCGAGGCCGCCCGGAAGCCGGCGATGCCGAGGCGCCCCGCTTTTTCTACGAGCCGCCCCCGCAGCGCGAAGGCGACGACTTGGTCTTCATCCGGCGCGACGGCACGCTCATCTCGGTGGTGGCCTTCACCGCGCGCGACGACCGCATCATCTACATCACGCGCGACGGCCAGCGCCGCACTCTCGCCCTCGCCGACCTCGACCTCGCCGCCACCCGCGACATCAACGAAGCCCGCGGCTCGATGCTCCGCCTGCAATAGTCGCCGGACGATACCCTAGGCGTACTCCACTTCCCGGGTTTCGGCATTCACTTGGAATCCGATCTTCTTCCTTCGATCTTTGATGTTCTCGAACTGGCGCACGGCTTCTTCCATACGACCCTTCAGTGAATTCCCCCCGAGAGCGACTGCGACGCAACGCACCAACAAGTCGCTTTGCTCTCCGACTGGATCATCGTTGTTCTCCCACTTAGACACCGTTGTCTTGTCCACGCGGAGCATCCGGGAGAACGCCTCCTGGGTGAGCTGGACATACTTCCGCAGGAAACGGATCTCCTCGCCAGTGAGTCGATAAGGTTTTGTCACGACCGCGAAAGCGAGAGAACCCATCAGATTCGCCAGACGCGGGATAATGGGATCTTCGTTTCCGCACTTCGGGCAACGGATGATTTCGATGCCTTGCAGCACCACCCTCGGCAGGCCGCTCTCCCTAAACGGATAGCTGCCACGGACCACTCTAGCCTCTGCCCCGCAACGGCTGCATTCGTAAACACCCATGTTTTTTCTCCTGCCCCATGGTTAGCGGGGCTTTGATTCGGTCACTGGCTGACACTACCTCGTCTTGCTTCGGCTCTGCACCGAGAAGACCGTAATCAGGAAAGCTCGGTTGATCTCTTTGAAGGAGAACACAATCGCGAGCCACCTGCCGCCGGGCTCATGCCCTTCGACCCGATACTTCCACTCGCGAGATCTGACATCGTGTTCCGGTTCGTCGTGAATACGGCCACTCTTGAGGACGACCCACGCGTCCTCAAAGCTTAGCTTCTCGCTGGCCAATTCTTGGCGAAAATGAAAGCCAGGAATCACTTCGCCCTGCTCGACGCAGTGTCGCAGGAGGTCTTGCGCTTCCAGTCGCGACAGCCGCTGCACAAGCATATTGGTAAATTACCAATCTCGGGCCAGTATGTCAAGCTTTACGAGGCGGCCACTCGCCCAACCGCCACCGCCAAGATCGCTGCTACTTCAGTTGTGTTTCGACGCATCGGCGGGTTCGGGCATGTAGAGTGCGCTGCCGCGGGGCAGGCCGGCGCGCTCGAACTGGATGGTGGTGTGCGTGATGTGGAAGCGCTCGGCCAGCGTGGCATTGATGGCGGCCAGGATGCGCTCGCTCTCCTCCATGTGCATGTCGGGGATCGAGACGTGGCAGGAAAGCGCCGTCAAGTCCGAGCTGAGCGACCACACATGTACGTCATGCACCTCCGCCACATTGCTCACGCCCAGAATCGCCTGCGCCACATCTGCTACGCGCAACTTGCGCGGCGTGCCTTCCAGCAGGATGTGGCTCGATTCCCGGAGAATCCCCCAGCTCGACCACAACACCATCCCCCCGATCGCCAAACCCAGCACCGGGTCCACCCAGGTCACCGCCCAGAAGCGAATGGCCAGCGCGCCTGCCAGGATCGCCACATTCGATAGCGCGTCGCCGAGATTGTGAATCAGGATGCTGCGCAGGTTCAGGTCGCCGCGCCCGCGCACCAGCGCCAGTGTGATCCCGCCGTTGATCACCAGCGCCAGCCCGGCCACCCATAGCATCAGGTCTTCGCGCACCGGCACCGGCGCGCGCAGCCGCTCGTAGGATTCCCACAGGATGTAGAGCGCCACCAGCATCAGCAGCACGCCATTCGTGAAAGCTGCGAGAATTCCCGCGCGATGGTAACCGTAAGTTTTTTCCTCCGATGGCGGCCGCTCCACCCACAGCAGCGCGAGCCACGCCAGCAACATCGTGGGCAGATCGGTCAGGTTGTGGACGCCATCGCTGATCAGCGCGATCGACCCGCCCAGCCATCCCGCAACGAATTCCGTCACCACCAGCGCCACAGTCAGAGCCATGGCCCAGCGCAGCACGCCTTTCATGTGCGAGAGGTGCGCCTGACCGTGCGCGTGCCCATGCCCATGGTCGTGGTGATGGTGCGCCATACCGGAATATTACAAGGGAAAGTCGAAGAGTCGAAAGGGTTGAAAGGTTGAACGTTGAAACGTTGAAAGTTGAAGGTTGAGGCGCTGTGGAGTGCGGCGGCTTGCCGCCGTTCTCCCCGCGCGAAGCTTTGCTTCGCGCAGCCTGGTTGGCGCCTGTCCGGCAAAGCCTTCGCCTGGCGAAGCGTTACAGCTCACAGCCGACAGCTCACAGTCCAGAGCCGAAAGCTCACAGTCAACCAGCGTTACCGTTTGCTCGTTGCAACTGTAAGCTGTCGACTGTGAGCTGTCGGCTGCAACCCTTTCAACCTTCAACCTTCAAGATTTCATTTCAACTTCAGCCTTTCGGCTCTCCGACTCTCTACCGAATTGACTTCACTTTACCAGCCGCCTACTATGGCCTCTCTTTCGCCGGAAATCGCGACGTGACCCAGCCTGACAAAATCGCGCGCCTGGGCTTTTGGGGCGTGCGCGGCTCTACGCCCACCGTGGACCGCGCCAACTGGCGCTATGGCGGCAACACGCCGTGTCTTGAGCTGATCACGCCCGGCGGCACGCACTTCATCCTCGACTGCGGCACCGGCCTGCGCATGCTGGGCAATAAGCGCGTACAGCAGTACGGCGCCAAGCCCATGGCGGCGCACATCTTCGTCACCCACTATCATTGGGACCACATTCAGGGCATCCCATTTTTTATCCCGCTGTACTCCGAGCAGAACTCGCTGCACTTCTACAGCTTCCGCAGCGAGGCGTTGGGCCGCAACAGCCTGCAACGCGTGCTGGACGCGCAGATGGCCACGCCCTACTTTCCCGTCGACGTCAGCGCCATGGCTGCGCACCGCGAGTACACCGAAATTGAAGGCGGCGATAGCTTTGAGATTGACGGCACTCGCGTCACTGCGCGCTGGCTCAACCATCCGCAGGGCTGTCTCGGGTTCCGCTTCGAAACCGCAGCCGGCACCGTGGTCTATGCCACGGACAACGAGCCGGGCAACAAGGCGCTCGACATAAGCCTGCGCGAGTTGGCGGCCGGCGCAGACATCTTCATCAACGATGCGCAGTACACCCGCGACCAGTTGCGCGCACTGCGCAAGGGCTGGGGCCATTCCAGCTGGCAGGATGGCATCGAGATTGCCAAAGAAGTGGGCGCGCGCAACCTGGTGCTTTTCCACCACGACCCCGAGTCCACCGACAGGATCGTCGACGACCGCTTGCGCGAGGCTCGCCAGCAGTCCGAATCCGTTTGGGCTGCCGCCGAAGGCATGGTGATGAACCTTCGCCCCGGCGCCGTCGAGGTCACGCTGCGCAACTCGCGCACCGGACTGCGCCGCGACACTCGCTTTCAAGCTACCGTCAGCGGCTGCCTGCCCGACGGCAAGCCCTTCCGGGAAGAAACCATCGTGCGCGACCTCAGCTTGAATGGCGCTTCCTTCAGCCTCAGTCACGTGCCGCAGCTTCAGTCGGAGGTGGAAGTGGTCCTGCGCACCCCGGGCAATCAGGGCTCGGGCGAGATGCGCTTTCGCGGCCACATCATCCATCGCGACCCCGCGGCCGAAAATGGACAGACCGGCGTCGGCATCATCTTCAGCGACGACCCGGACTCACCCAATTCTTGAGTGCGCCTCTTTAGGGCGCCCCAGCCTCGTTCTTGTAAACCACACCGCCCTTCATCACGAATACCACGCGGCGAACGGAGGTGATGTCCTTCAGCGGATTGCCATCCAGCGCGATGATGTCCGCCTGCAAGCCGGGCGCGATCGCGCCAATCTGATCGGCTAAGCCCATCGCTTCCGCACCCAATGAGTGTGCGGAAACCATCGCCGCCATTGCGTCCGCTCCGCCGTCGCGCACCCGGTGAATGAACTCTTCGGCGTTGCGCCCGTGCGCGCCCGCCACCGCATCCGTGCCAAAAACCATCTTCAGGCCCGGAATTTTCACTGCGCGTTGCAGCAATTCGTAGTTCATCGCCGGAATCTTCTCCATCGGCGCGAAACCATCGAGTGTGGTGGGGAAGAAAGGCGTGCCCACATACTTCTCCTTATTCAGAAGGTAAGCTTCAATCAGCAACCCGGCCTGCGGATCAAAGTACGTGCCCTTTTCGGCCAGCAGTTTCAGATCCTCATCCGTGGCGCCCAGACCGTGCTCGACTTGCGTACACCCGGCAAGAGCGGCGGCGCGCACCGCATCGCGATAAGCGTGCACCAGCGTGCGCAGGCCGTGCTTCTGCGCTTCATCGCAGGCCGCCTCCAATTGCTCGGGTGACAGCGTCATCGCGCCGCGCAGCATGCCTCCCGACGCGAAGATTTTGATCAAGTCCGCGCCCGCTTCCTTCTGCTTCCGCACGTAGGCGCGGATTTCCTCCGGCGTCCCGGTTTGCTCGCCCTGTCCTATGAGTGCCGCGATCGCCACCAGGATACGAGGACCGGGGAGCGCGCCTTTTGCGATGGCGTCGCGCAGGGGAATGGCGGTCGGGCCGAAACTCTGCACCGTGGTGAACCCGGCCAGCAGCGTGAGCCAGGCATTCGCGGCTGCGGCATACGCGGCTTCCTGCGTGGTCGCGCCCGCGCCGGCATTCTTCCCGTCCGGGCCGAAGCTCCAGGTGATGTGGACGTGCGCGTCGATCCAGCCCGGCATTACCGTCAGGCCGCGCAGGTCGTAGTCGATCGGCTCGGCCTTTGCGTCCAGGGCGACAATCTTCGAGCCTTCGATCA
>JBOGNS010000280.1:0-10577 GCA_050747305.1 Candidatus Acidiferrales bacterium
GTCGAACATGCTCGTAGGCTTCACGTCCGGCGGGCTGGAATCGAGATAAACGGCGACGACGAAATCCGCGCCCAGCCGCCGCACGGCATCCACCGGTACCGGCGCGGCCAGGAAGCCATCCACCAGCAAGCGGCCTTCGTGCTCCACCGGCAGGAATAGGCCGGGATAGGCGCACGAGGCGCGCAGCGGCGCGTACACTTCGCCACGCGAAAACTCCACCGGGTCGCCGGTGCCCAGATCGGTGGCCACGATGGAGAGCGGAATCTTCATATCTTCGAAGTTTTTTGCGGGGCAGACCCGGCGCAGATAGGCTTCGAGGCGATGGTTCGACGCCAGCCCAAGCCAGGAGATGGTCCAGCGGCCGAAATCCTTGAAGTGCGTGGCAGCGCCGAGCTTTTCCATGTCGGCCAGCGACGCGCCGCCGGCATATGCTGCGGCGATAATCGCGCCCACGCTGACTCCGGCAATGGCGTCCACGCGGATGCCGGCCTTCTCGAACGCTCGCAAAACGCCGATGTGAGAAATGCCGCGCGCGAAGCCGCCGCCGAGCGCAAGCCCTACACGCGGCGTGCGCGGGGGAGAAATCGGGGAAATGACGCGCTGGGCGGCAAAGCGCCGTACTGCCTTGAGAGCCTTCCGAGCCCAGTCCATTCGAACCGCGCGCATCGCAACCCTCCGTACGACGTATGTACCTTATTTGATTCATTTTGCGGTGCGTTGGATGCATTTGGACAAGCTGTCCGGCTGCAAGGATTTACGGGCGCCAAGTTGACCCGCACCAGCGGCTTCTGTAACCTGCTTTTCCGCTTACTAGAGAGGCTCTCGTGACCTATCGCATCGAAAGAGTTGCTGTGCTGGGCGCTGGAACGATGGGCGCGCGCATCGCCGCGCATCTGGCCAATGCCGGTGTGCCCTGCTTTCTGCTGGATATTGTTCCGCCGGAGCTGAACGCAGCGGAAAAGGCGAAGGCGCTTTCGCTGCAAGACGCGGCGGTGCGCAATCGTATTGTCAATGCGGGCATCGAAAGCGCGAAGAAATCCAAGCCGGCGGCGTTTTTTGCACCGGAGCGCGCGCGGCTCATCACCGCCGGCAATTTCGAAGACAATCTCGTCTGGTGTGCCGAAGCGGACTGGATCATCGAGGCGGTGGCGGAGAATCTGGAAATCAAACGCAAGCTATTCGAGCGCGTGGAGCAGCATCGCCGACCGGGCACGCTGGTTTCTACCAACACCTCGGGCCTGCCGGTGCGCATGATTGCCGACGGGCGCTCGGAGGATTTTCAGCAGCACTTCTGCGGCACACATTTTTTCAATCCGCCGCGCTACATGAAATTGCTGGAGCTGATTCCCGGGCCGCGCACCCAGCGCGAAGTGCTCGACGCGCTGGGCGATTACTGCGACCGCCGCTTGGGTAAGGGCGTGGTGGTTGCGAAAGACACGCCGAACTTCATCGCCAACCGCATCGGCACTTTTTCGATGATGAACGTGTTCCGGCTGATGGAGAAGTTCGACCTGACTATTGAAGAAGTGGACGCCTGCACCGGGCCGGCGATTGGCAATCCCAAGTCGGCCACGTTCCGCACTGCGGATCTGGTGGGCCTAGATGTGCTGGTGCACGTGGTGCGCAACATTTACGAAAACGCCACCGACGACGAGCGCCGCGACTGGTACAAAGTGCCTGCGCTCGTGGAAGAAATGCTGAAGCGCGGCTGGTTGGGCGAAAAAACCAGCCAAGGCTTCTACAAGCGCGCGAAAGGCAGTGGCGGCGAGAAAGAAATTCTCGCGCTCGATTGGAAGACGATGGAGTACCGCCCGCGTGCCAAGGCGAAGTTCGGCTCGATTGAAGCCGGAAAAGGAATGGAAGACACGCGCGAGCGGTTGCGCGCGCTGGTGAGCGGGCAGGATAAGGCGTCGCAATTTTTGTGGGCGCAGATTTCAGAAGTGTGCTGCTACGCCGCCGAGCGCGTGCCGGAGATCGCCGATTCGGTGCTCGATGTGGACCGCGCATTGCGCTGGGGCTTCGCCGCCGAGCTGGGGCCGTTTGAGATTTGGGACGCGCTGGGCGTCGCGGAAATGGCGAAGCGCCTCGAAAGCGAAGGCCGGGCCGTCCCGCCCGCCGTGCAGAAGCTGCTGACGGCAGGCAAGCCGTCGTTCTACAGCTCGTCCAACGGGCGCACGCTCTACTTCGATCTGGCGAAAAACGATTACGTGCCGGAGCCGCTGCCCGAGGGCGTAATCTTTCTCAAGTCGCTGCGCGAGCAAAACAAAGTGTTGGAGTCGAATCCCGGCGCGAGCCTGATTGATTTGGGCGATGGCGTGCTGTGCTGCGAGTTCCACTCGAAGATGAATTCCATCGGTGGCGACACGGTCGCGATGCTGCACGCGGGGCTGGAGCGGCTGCGCAGCGACTTCGACGCCCTGGTGATTGCCAACCAGGCGCAGAATTTCTCGGTCGGCGCCAACATCATGCTGCTGCTGATGTACGCGCAGGAAGAAGAGTGGGACGACATCCACTACGCCGTGCGCCAGTTCCAGAATGTGAACCTCGCGCTGAAGCATTCGCGCAAGCCGGTAGTGGCCGCGCCGCAGGGCATGGCGCTGGGCGGCGGCTGTGAGGTGTCGCTGCACGCCGCGCGCATTCATGCCGCAGCGGAGGCGTACATCGGCCTGGTGGAAACCGGCGTCGGGCTGATTCCGGCCGGCGGCGGCTGCAAAGAAATGGTGGTGCGCGCAAACGAGCACGCCGTAGGGGCGCTGCTCGCTGCGCCCTCATCTTCCGACGCTGCTTCCTCCGATCTCGATCTCTACCACGCCTTCAAGCCGGTGTTCGAGACGATTGCAATGGCGAAGGTAGGCACCAGCGCCGAGGAATCGCGCGCGCTAGGCTACCTGCGTCCCGCGGATTTGATTTGCATGAACCGCGACCGCCTGGTCGCCGATGCGAAGCAGACCGCGCTGGGGTTGGCGCGCACCGGCTATCGCGCTCCGGCCGTACTGCCCACCGAGCCTTCTATCCGCGTGCTCGGCGAGCAATTGCTCAGCGCAGCCAAGCTCGCCGTACACATGATGCTGCGCGGGGAATACATCAGCGAGCACGATGCGCTGGTCGCGCGCAAGCTGGCCGCAGTGCTAAGCGGCGGCGCGCTCTCCTCCCCGCAACTGGTCAGCGAACAATACCTGCTCGACCTCGAGCGCGAAGCCTTCGTCTCCCTCTGCGGCGAGCGCAAAACCCTCGAACGCATCGCCCACACGCTAAAAACCGGCAAACCATTACGGAATTAGCAAGAGAGTTCCTCAAACCATCCCAAAGACAAGGAGACAAGCTATGAAAGGAAGACTACTCTCGCCAATGAAGGACCTGTTGATAATCGGACTCTTGGCTTTCGTTGGCGCTCAGCTCTTTTCGATACGCAGAGAACTTCAGGGAATAAGGCATGAGCAACTCAAGAACATGTACTGGGTTCTCCCAGAGCACGCCAGGGCCGCGATTGCTGCGGAACAAACAGGAATTGCTAAGAGGAAACTCGAAAGTACCGCGTATGTAGAGGTCGAGAAGTCCGTAAGCGTCAATATCGAGAATGAGCCGCTTTCTGTAGAAGTGCGGCCGTAACTTGGGACTTACTTAAACAAACTCATGACTCCCAAAAGGAGCCCGACGAATCCTAGGCCAACTGAAATCACCCCCATGGTCATGCTGACTCGGATAGCGGCCTGAGGGTGATGACTGGGGCAAGGAAGTACTTTTCCCACCAGCGGTTCGCATCAGAGATTTCCAAGTTGACGGTACTCTTGGTATCCACTGGAAGCAGCGCGCCTAAGGCCTCACGATAGAAAGCATTGAGAACAATGGCCGGACCGCCTTCCGGGAGAGGAATAGTCCCATTTTTGGAGTTGTAGACCGAACGAAAATTGTCGTCTATCGTCCGGCGCTCGCAGACTACGGTTTTTCCATTCACCGGATTCTTAATGCGAATGAAGGACGGAGTAAGATTGGTGTCACGAGAAATCCACGCCCATCCTTCCTTTGCCTCGTTGTGCAGTGCCGCGTGAATTCGGTAGACGTTCGACATTTTCTTGTCCCTTCTAAAGAATGCTTTCCAAGCGAAGGCCTGGAAAATATTCGAAGTGGCGGCGATTGTTGGATAGCAGCGTGAGGTCGTATTCGAGTGCGGTTGCCGCGATCATGATGTCGAAGTCGGCGATGGGCTTCCTCTGCCTCCGCAGAGTGCCGCGGAGCGCGCCGAATCTTCTACAAATGTGCGGGTCGATTCCGACCACGGTAACCACCGCGAGAAAGCTCTCCAGTTCCTGCTGATCGCCTTCCAGGTCGTCAGAGAATAGGACACCTTCCCAAAGTTCGGCGACCGAGATGATGCTGACGGCGATACCCGAAGGGCCCAATCCGATGATTCGTTTAGTGACGGACGGGATTTGGTGAAAGTAGTGGATGACGCAGTCTGTATCGACGAGATGCGTCGGAGGCATCAGAGTTTGGGTTCGGGCCGGCTTCCTGCCGAACGCGATTCGTAGATATCGCGTATTAGTTGATCACAATCAATCGTATCAGCCCAGGCGCCCGCAGTTCGCTCCAAGATGGCCCGTTTCTCGTCCAGGCTCAGGCCATTTCTTGGTTCATAGGTCAGATCAACCTCATCGCCGCTCTTGAGGTTGACGATATCCAAGGGCTTGAATACGCCGTCCCTATAAATCGCCTTGATGGTTGCCGACATAACTGTCTCCCGCTAGCAGTAATACTAGCACAACAAGGGGGCCTTGAGCCGATGGCGTTTCATCGTTGACGTGAGGCGTAACCGGGCCGTAGGATGCCGCGTCTATGGAGTTTGCGCGGCGTGGTTTCTTTCGGGGCGTGTGCGGTTTATCGCGGTTGCAATCGAAAGCTGAAATTGCGGGGAAGGAGTAGCCGAATGCGAGTGAGGCGTGTGCGCAGTGCTGTGCGGATGGCCGCAACCCAACGAGGCGCGGCGGCACGAGCGAACGGTGAAGGTGGCTGGTCGAACGCGACGCAGCGCTTGCGTTTGGCGGGTGGCTGGTCGGGCGCGATGAAGCGCTTGTGCGCGGCGGGCTGGCTGGCGTTGATCGGCGCAGTGGCGCTGGTAAGTTTGCTGGCGCTCGGCGGGCCGGAGCCCGCGCGGGCGGACCGGCCGGGGTACTTTGCGATTCGCGGGGCGCGAATTGTGCCGGTGAGCGGGCCGGTAATCGAGAGCGGCACGGTGGTGATCGCCAATGGGCTGATCGCCGCGGTCGGCGCGAATGCCACGATTCCGCCGGAAGCGTGGGTCATCGACGGCAAAGGACTCACCGTCTATCCCGGCCTGATTGACGCGATGACCAGCATCGGCCAGCCGGCTGCGCCTGCTCCACGCGGCGCACCGGGTGCCGGGCCGCAGCAGCCGCAGCCTGCCCAGCCAGGACAGCGGCAAGCGGCGCGCTCGCAGGGGCCGGAGGATCGGCCGGGCACTACGCCGTGGGAGAGCGGCGCGGATGAGCTGAATCCCGAAGACAACAAGTTCACGCAGTGGCGCAACGCCGGCTTCACCACTATTGTGAGCGTGCCGCAGCGCGGCATTCTCCCCGGCATGGGGTCGGTGGTGAATGCGGCGGGCGAAGAGAAATCCGAAATGGTAGTGAAGTCGCCGGCCACGCTGCACGTGACCATGTCGTCGCCGGGCGGCTTCACCGGCTTTCCCGGCTCGCTGATGGGCACCATCGCCTACATCAAGCAGTTACTCCACGACGCCAACCAGCACTCCGCCGCGCAAGCTGCGTACGAAAAAAATCCCAAGCAGCAGCGGCCGATTTTCGACCGCGCCGAGCGCTCCATCCTGCACGCGATGCGCGCCGGCTATCCGGTGATGCTGCCGGCGAACCGGTCACCTGAGTTCGCCCGCGCGATTGCCATTGCCGATGAATTCCAGCTCAAAGCGGTAATCTACGGCGCACAAGAAGCCTACGACGCCGCGACGACGCTGGCAGCGAAAAAGTATCCGGTGCTGGTGAACCTCGACTGGCCGCAGAAACAGCGCGACGCCGATCCGGAAGCCGAAGAGTCGCTCGCGACCCTGCGCTTCCGCGACCGCGCGCCCTCTTCGCCCGCGGCGTTGCAGAAGGCGGGCGTGAAGTTCGCATTCTACTCCGGCGGCATCGCGGCGCCGGCGGAGATCATCAAGAACGCGAAGAAAGCCATTGACGCCGGCTTGCCCTCCGATGCCGCCATTCGCGCCTTCACGCTGAGCGCCGCGGAAATCCTCGGCGTGGCCGACCGGCTCGGCTCGATCGAGCCGGGGAAAATCGCAAATCTGGTGGTAGCTGACGGCGACATCTTCAACGAGAAAACCAAAGTAAAGATGATCTTTGTGGATGGCGCGAAATACGAAGCGCGCGAACCCGCGCGGCCCACCGAGCGCCCGACGGTCAACTTGGGCGGCCAGTGGACGCTGACGATTCGTTCCCCGCAAGGCGAGCAGCCCGGCAGCGCCACACTGAGCATGACGCCGGACGGCACGCTCACCGGCAATGTCACCACGCAGCTTGGCACGTCAGCTATCAGCAGTGGCTGGGTCAGCGCCAACCGCTTCAATTTCACCATCAGCCTGACCGTGGGCGGGCAGTCTACCGACGTGGTCTTCAGCGGCACGGCGGAGGGCAACACCATGAAAGGCACAGTCAGTTTCGGCGGCGTAAGCGTGGAATTCACCGGCACGCGCCCCGGCAGTGGCGGGGATGCGTCGTCCGAAGGAGGTGCGCTGTGAAAAAGACAGCTAACAGCCGACAGTTGACAGCCGACAGTCCGAGCGAAACGCGAAAATCGAAACTCGAAATTCGCGCGGATCGCCGAGTTCTCCGTGATCTCTGTGTCTCTGTGGCCTCTGTGTTGATGTTTTGCCTTTTCATGCTTGCGGCGCCGGTGTTAGCGCAGCAAGCGGGCGGCGTGATCGTGATTCAGAACGCGACGGTGATGACGGTCACCAAGGGCAACATCGAAAAGGGTTCCATCCTGATCCGCGACGGCAAAATCGCGCAGGTGGGCCGCAACATCAGCGTCCCGCAGGGCGTGCAGGTGATCGACGCCAGCGGGATGTACGTGATCCCCGGCATCATTGACGCGCACTCGCACATCGCCGTGGACGGCAGCGTGAACGAAGGCAGCATCGCGGTGAGCTCGATGGCGCGCATCCAGGACGTGATCGATCCCGTCGACATCAACATCTACCGCGACCTTGCCGGCGGCGTGACCAGCGCCAACATTCTGCATGGCAGCGCCAACCCAATCGGCGGGCAGAACGCGGTGATCAAGTTGCGCTGGGGCAAGGATGCCGCGGGCCTGATCTTCGAAGGGGCACCGCCGGGAATCAAGTTCGCGCTGGGTGAGAACCCCAAGCGCTCGAACTCCACGCCACAGCCGGGCCAGCAGCGGCGCTATCCCGCAACGCGCATGGGCGTGGAGGACGTGATCCGTCAGGCGTTCACCGACGCGCGCGAATACAAGAAAGAGTGGGACGAGTACAACCGCCGCAAGGGCGCGGAGCCTAACTTTGTGCCGCCGCGCCGCGATCTGAAGCTCGACCCGCTGGTGGAAATCCTCGAAGGCAAGCGATTGGTACACGCGCACTGCTACCGCGCGGATGAGATCGTGATGCTCATCCGAGTGGCGGAGGAGTTCGGGTTCAAGATCAAAACCTTCCAGCACGTGCTGGAAGGCTACAAGGTGGCGAAGGAAATCGCCGCGCACGGCGCCGGTGGTTCCACATTCTCCGACTGGTGGGCATACAAGATGGAAGCCTACGACGCCATCCCGCACAATGCCGCGATCATGACCAAGAAAGGCGTGGTGGTTTCGATCAATTCCGATAGCGCGGAAGAAGCGCGCCACTTGAATCAGGAAGCGGCCAAGACGATGAAGTTCGGCGGCCTGAACGAAACCGAAGCGCTGAAGCTGGTGACGCTGAATCCTGCCATCCAATTGGGCATAGCCGACCGTGTCGGCTCGATCGAAACAGGCAAAGATGCCGACCTGGTGATTTACGACAAGCATCCGCTCTCGGTGTTCGCAGTGCCCCAGAAGGTGCTGATTGACGGCATCGTGTACTTCGACCGGGAGAAGGACATCGCGATGCGCGCGGAAATCGAAAAAGAAAAGCAGGCGCTGATCGAAAAGGAAAAGAAGGCCAGCGAGGCCGGCGGCGGGCAGCAGCGCCGTCCGGGCGGGCAGCGCGGCAGGCCCGCTCCGCCGAGCTTCGAAGGCACCGGGGAGGTGCGGCCGTGAGAATCCGAATCCTTCGCATGGGAATGTTGGTGCTGGCCCCGCTGGCTCTTTCACCCGCGCTGCAAGCGCAATCGCGCTCGCAATCGCAACCGCAGTCGCAGAGCTACGCCATCCGTGGCGCCACCATCCACACCATGGCAGGCGAGCCGATCCAGAACGGCACCGTGGTCATACAGAACGGAAAGATCGCTGCCGTGGGCGCTAACGTCGCCGTTCCCGGGGGCGCGCAAGTGATCAACGGCAACGGCCTGCACGTTTATCCCGGCATGATGGACGGCGTCTCGCAACTCGGCCTCACGGAAGTGGGCCAGGGCGCACCGGGCACGGTGGACGTGAACGAACTCGGCGACTTCAATCCGCACTTGATGGCCGCCACTGCGGTGCATCCGGCCAGCGAGCACATACCGGTGGCGCGCGCCAACGGCGTCACGCACACACTGAGCGTGCCGGGCGGCGGCGTGATCAGCGGGCAGGGCGTGCTGATGCATCTCTCGGGCTGGGTGATGGAGGAGATGGCCATCCGGCGCAGCGGCGCGATGGTGGTGCAGTGGCCGTCGCTTTCCGGCGGAGGCGGTTTCGGTTTCGGCGGAGGCGGCGGGTTTCGGCGCCGTCCGTTCACGGAGATTAAGCGCGATTACGATCGCCGCATCGAAGAGCTCGGTGACTGGCTCGAACGCGCGCGCCACTACGCACAGGCCATGCAGAAAGGCGACAAGGCCGGATTTGAGCGCGACCTCAAGCTGGAAGGCCTCGTGCCGGTGGTGCAGGGCAAGCTGCCGATGCTGATCATGGCCAACGGTCACCGCGAAATAAAGGATGCGGTGGAATTCTGCGAGAAAGAGAAGGTCAAGATGATCCTCGGGCGCGGGCGCGAGGCGCCGCAGGTTGCATCGCTGCTTAAGGAGAAGAACATCCCGGTGATCCTCGGCGCGGCGCATGCGCTGCCCGCCACCGAAGACACGCCTTACGACCAGCCCTTCTCCATCGCGGGCCAACTGCACAAGGCCGGCGTGAAGATTGCCGTGGCCACCTTCGATTCGTCCGATTCGCGCACGCTGCCTTATGAGGCCGCCAACTATGTGCCGTTCGGCTTGCCGCACGACGAAGCGCTGCGCGCCATCACCGTGAATCCGGCGCAAATCTACGGCATCGCGGATCAACTCGGCACCATCGAGCAGGGCAAGGTCGCGAATCTCATCGTCACCACCGGCGACCCGCTGGAGATCACCACGCAGGTGCGCCACCTGTTCATCGAGGGCCGGCTCACCTCCACCGACAACAAGCACCAGCAGCTCTTCGAGAAATACATGGCGCGCCCGTAGTCGCTGCGGCGGACTTGTAAAGCCGGCGTGCGCTGCCGTTTATTGTCCGAATCGAGGGAACGCGTGGTATGCTTTGCCTGTGAAAGCCAATCTCAAGAAAGAGCGGGCGGTGGCAACGAAGCTTGCCGCGATGATCCATGATTCGATGCTGGAAAGATACTCCATTGAGGAAGTGAATAGAAGGCTCGATGCGATCCACCGGATTGCCGAGGGCATTAAGGTGAATGGAACATCTTCCAAGCGCGGACGAACTCGGGCGAATCGTCGGCGTACCCGGCCTCCCTCAGCATCTGCAAGTAAGCGCGCTCGTTCCTCGCGAGTTTAGCCTTTAGCAGATTTTCCACCAGGCGCTTGCGGTTGCGCGCATTTGTTCGGCATCGAGTGGACGGCGTTTGGTGCCGCGCCGTTTCTCAGCGTCCATCACATCCTTCAAGTCCTGCCCTTTCTTAACCGCTTCATCCATGCGATTCCCTCGCTGCCAGCCAAGCTCAACTTCTACCGTGATACGGCTCTATCGGCTGGCTAGTATAGGAGTTCTAAGCCGAGTGCGTAATTGTCCTATCCGACGAGACAGTCACCGCCTGGAACACTGCCCAGAGGCCCGCAAGCTGAGCGGCGAGTGTCCTTTTCACTGACGAAAGCGCGCAAATCCGCTATACTCTGCGCTTCCACCGCGCGACATGAACCGCGAGTATCACAAGGGATTCAGCCGGCAATTGCACCTGGAGATGGAGATGCTCGTCTTCGGGCACGCCGGCGCGCCGATTCTGGTGTTTCCTTCGTCCATGGGTCGCTTCTTCGAATACGAAGACGCGGGCATGATCGGCGCGCTGGCCTCCGGCATCGATGCGGGCCGCATTCAAGTGTTTTGCGTGGATAGCGTGGACCTCGAGAGCTGGTACAACCACTGGGCGCACCCGCGCGACAAAGTCGGCCGCCACGTGCAGTATGATAATTTCATCGTGCATGAAG
>JBOGNS010000281.1:0-9566 GCA_050747305.1 Candidatus Acidiferrales bacterium
CGGCATAATCGTGCGCAAGCCGGCGCGCGCGCTCCAGCGCACCGGACTCTTGCACCAGTGCGCTGATCTCCTCCGGCCGCACACTCTGAAAGCCCTTTTCCGCCAGCACTGTGGACACCAGCTTGCGCCCGCGCCCGTCGCCGCTTTGCAGCGCGTAAATCAATGGCAGCGTGACCTTGCCTTCCTTCAGGTCGCTCAGCACCGGCTTGCCCAGCTTGTCTTCCGAGGCGGTGAAATCGAGCAAATCGTCCACCAGTTGAAATGCCAAGCCCAATGAGCGGCCGTAGTCCGCGAGCATTTCTTCTTCGCGCTCCGACTTGCAGCCGAGCACCGCGCCCAGCCGCAGGCATCCGCGGAACAGGCAAGCCGTCTTGCGATACGCCAGATCAATCGCTTCCTGCTCGCTCAGATCAATGCGCCCGAGCCGCGTGAGTTGCAGCAGCTCGCCCTCCACCATGTTTTGCGTAAGTTCGATGAGGATGTCGAGGATGCGGAAGTTGCGTTCCTCGAGCGCCATGCGAAACGACTGCATGTAGAGCCAGTCGCCTGCGAGCACGCTCATGTGATTGCCCCAGCGCGAATTTGCCGAAGGCCGCCCGCGCCGCAGCTCCGCGCCGTCAATCACGTCGTCGTGAATCAGCGTGGCGCTGTGGATCAATTCCACCACGGCGCCCAGCCGGATGGCGCCGCGTCCGTGATAGCCGCAAAATTTCGCGGCCAGCAGCAGCAGCGCCGGACGCAGGCGCTTGCCGCCACCGCTGAGCAGATAGCCGCCAATCTCCGCCGCCGGCTCGATGGCCGAGCCGCTCTGCGCAGCAATCTCTTCTTCCACCTGGAGCAGGTCGTCCCGCACCAGGTCGAAGATCTCTCTGGCAGTCAGCGTGGTAATGGCTTCCCCCGCGCGGCCGATTCGACCGCCCAACTACAGCATAGTACGCCGTGAGCCTTCAGCTGTGGCTGCACCCGCCACCGCCTCTTCGGGTTTTTCGTTCTATTTGAAGCCGAAGAAGCGCCGGAAATTCGCCGTAGTCGCAGCAGCGAATTCGTCTGCGGGTAAGTTTCTCACACTCGCCAGCGTGCGCGCCACTTCCGCCACAAAGGCCGGCTCGTTCCGCTTCCCACGGCGGCCCTGCGGCGCGAGGAACGGCGAATCGGTCTCGATCAACATGCGGTCGAGCGGGAGATCGCGGGCTACGTCGCGGAGGTCTTGTGCCTTTGGGTAGGTCACATTCGCGGCGAACGAGACGAGGAAGCCCATCTCAATTCCTTTTCGCGCTTCATCAAGTGTGCCGCTGAAGCAGTGCAGGATGCCGCCGAGGCCGGCGCTGCGCCAGTCGTCCGCGAGGATGCGCAGGCAATCGTCCCACGCCTCGCGGCAGTGAATCACGATGGGTTTGCGCGCGGCTCGCGCCATCACGAGCTGGCGGCGGAATATCTGGTGCTGCACGTCGCGCGGCGAATGGTCGTAGTGGTAGTCGAGGCCAATCTCCCCCCACGCAATCACGCGCGGGTGCTGCGCCAGCCGGTCGAGCGCGGCAAAGTGCTCATCGGTGGCAAGCTTCGCCTCGTGCGGGTGGATGCCGACTGTGCCATAAATCCAATCATGCTGCTCCGCAAACGGGAGCGCCGCATCCAGCCGGCTCGGTCCGGTGCCGCTGCCGATGGCTAGAATCGTCGCGACCCCCGCCTCGCGCGCCCGCGCCAGCACCGCGTCGCGGTCCTCATCGAACTGCGGGAATTCCAGGTGCGCGTGGCTGTCAATCAAGTCCATTTCAGATATCCCGCGTCGAATCCAGTGAAGTGAAGACGTGAGGAAATGAGGAGGTGAGGAAAAACACCTGCGCGCACATAGGTTTCGCCATTAGGACGCCGCGCGTATGCCAAAGTTTCGCCATTGTTTCCACAAGCTGCGCAACATCACCCCTATGCGCTCGTATTTCTTGGCGAGGTGGTCGTACTCTTCGCGAGTGATGTATCCCTCGTCCCGACTCATCGAAATCCAGACTTCAGTTTCGTGGCATGAGCCGACGGCCATTTGCAGATAGCGCTTGAACTCCGGTGCTGAATCGCGCTTGGCCCACCCCTCTGCGATGTTGGCCGGAATCGAGCGTGCCGAGCGCCGGAGTTGACGCGCCAATTCGAGCTGCTCTCGTGGCGGAAACTTCTTCGTCAGCCTCGACACAAGCATCGCGGCCTCGTACGATTCCCGATAAACATCCAAGTCTCTATAGGTGCGGATCGGCATTCCTCACCTCCTCATTTCCTCACATCCTCACTTCAGGCGCGCGCCAATCGGCACCTCCTCGAGGAAGCCGGCCAGCACGGGCTTGCCATCGGGCGGCACGGAGGCGGCGACGATCATGCCGTTGGATTCCACGCCGCGCAGCTTGCGCGGCGCAAGGTTGGTAACGACAACCACTTTGCGCCCGATTAGCTTTTCAGGTTCGTAGAACTCGGCGATGCCGGCGACCACTTGCCGCACTTCCGTGCCGATGTCCACCAGCACTTTCAGCAGCTTATCGGCGTTGGCCACGCGTTCAGCGCTCTTTACTTCACCGACGCGCATTTCCACCTTGGTGAAGTCTTCGATGCCGATCTTGTCGTCTTTCGGCGCCTCGGCCTGCGCCGCATTTGGGGTCGCGGCAGCAGCGGCTGGCGGGTTGCGCATTTCCTGTTCCATAGCTTCCATCCTTTCGATTGCTTCCTCTTTCTTCACACGCGGGAAAATTGCCTCAGGCTCCCCGATGGCCGTGCCGGCTTTCAATTCTCCCCACGCCAAATCATCAAGCTGAAGCTCAGACAAGCGGCGGAACTGGCCAAGTTGCCGCCAGATTTTCTCTGTGGCATGGGGTAACACCGGATGCGCCAGCGCAGTTACGATACGCAGGGCCTCGGCCGCCGTATAGAGGATGTTTGCCAAGTGCTTCCGGCGTTCATCTACTTCTGCAACTTTCCAGGGCGCCTCGATCACCAGGTATTTGTCCACCTCGGCAATGAGCTCCCATACGCGTTCGAGGGCGCGGGAAAATTCATAGCGGTCGTAAAAGGCTAGAACTTCCTCGCGAATCGCGTCTGCTCTAAATTTGATTTGTTCATCACGGAGTCTCGGAGCAGGGGGATATCCGGCGATAGGCGGCCCCACAAGTTCCGTGTCAGGCGGGAGTGCGAAATGTTGCGCCTCGTCATGGGAGAGGGGTTCGTAGCTCGGAATGGTCCCGCCAAAGTAATTCTGGATCATGGCCAGCGTGCGGCTGGCGAGGTTGCCGAGTCCGTTGGCGAGATCGCTGTTGTAACGCGTGACCAGCGCATCGTGGCTGAAGTTGCCGTCTTGCCCGAAGACCATCTCGCGCAGCAAGAAATAGCGCAGCCCGTCGATACCCAGCACGCGCGCAATCGGCTGCGGCAGGGCGATATTGCCGCGCGACTTCGACATCTTCTCGTAATCGAAGAGCCACCAGCCGTGCGCGAACACCTGCTTGGGTAGCGGCTCATCGGCAGCCATCAAGAATGCCGGCCAGTACACGGCGTGGAAGCGCAGGATTTCTTTGCCGATCAGGTGCAGGTCGGCAGGCCACCACTTTTCCCACTGCAACTCATCGTCACCGTAGCCCACGCCGCTCATGTAACTGGTGAGCGCGTCGTACCACACGTAGAAGACGTGCTTCTCATCATCGGGCCACGGGATGCCCCACTTGATGGTGGTGCGGCTGATGGAAAGATCGCGCAGGCCCGCGCTCACGAATGCCATCACTTCATTGCGCCGCGTGTCCGGCTGAACGAACTGCGGATTCTGCTCGTAGTGCGCCAGCAGCCGCTGCTGAAATGCAGACAACCTGAAGTAGTAATTCTCTTCGCGGATGCGCTCGGTGGGCCGCTTGCACTCCGGACAAAGCCCGCCTTCGAGCGGTTCGTCCACATACATTTCGTCGTGTACGCAGTATTGCCCTTCGTAGACGCCTTTGTAGATGCAGGGCTGGCCGTCCGGCCCGCGCAGGTCGCGCGCCTTCATCATCAGATTGCGCACGGAGTGTTCGTGGCGGTCTTCCGTGGTGCGGATGAAGCGGTCGTAGCGAATGTCCAGCTCGTCCCACAGGCGGCGATACTCGGCTGAAACTTCATCGGCGAGTTGTTGCGGTGATTTGCCCGCAGCTTTGGCGGAACGCTCGATCTTCTGGCCGTGTTCATCGGTGCCGGTGAGCATCACCACGTCGAAGCCGCGCATGCGCTTGTAGCGCGCGATAGTGTCGGCGACGATGGTGGTGTAGGCGTGGCCCAGATGCGGCCGCGCGTTGACGTAGTAGATCGGCGTGGTCAGATAAAATTTTGGCTTCTGATTCATGGGCGATTTGGCCACCGAGGCACAGAGTCACCGAGAAACACGGAAAATAGAAAAGGGAAAATAGAAAATAGGTTTCCGGTTCGAACCGGCGGCTTGCCTCTTTTCGGTTTTCTGTTTTCTGTTTTCTCTTTTCTGTTTTCTCTTTTCTATTTTCTGTTACTCAGCGTCTCTGTGGCTCAGTGGCTAGTCTTTCCCCGTTGTTTTTCGAATGCCAGCGCCGCGTCGGCCAGCACCTGCTTGAGCGGCACGCCGCGTTCGCTGGCGATGCGCCGGCAATCTTCGTATTCCGGCGCGGCATTGAGCACGCTGCCGTTCATGCGCGCCAGCTTCATGCGTACCGCGCCGTGCGGCGTTTCCACCGAGACGGTTTCGCGTTCCAGGACGCGGCGGCGCGCCTCATAGGTGCGCACGCCCAGCGTGGTGGTTTCGCGGAACAGCAGGTCCACCAGGCGATCCGCCGCCGCGGGTTCGCACAGCAGCGTGAGCAATTGGCCCGGCCGGTTTTTCTTCATCTGCACCGGCGTCGAGTACACATCGAGCGCGCCCGCGGCAAACGCCTGCTCCGCAAGATAGCCGTAGATTTGCGGATTCATGTCGTCGAGGTTCGTCTCGATCACTGTGACCATCTGCTCCCCGGGCCGCGCATGCTTGCTGGCCGCTTCGCCGACGAACAGCCGCAGCACATTCGCCTGCTCTTTCAGCTCCCAAGAGCCCGCGCCGTAGCCCACTGCGCTGGTGGTCATTGCCGGCATGGCGCCGAACCTCGTACATAGTGTGGAGACGATGGCTGCGCCGGTCGGCGTGGTGAGTTCCTTCTCGATGCCCGACGAATACACCGGCGCGCCGCGCAGCATCTCGGCTGCGGCCGGGGCGGGAATCGGCAGCGGGCCGTGCGCGCTTGGCGTGCGCCCGCCGCCCACGTTCACCGCCGAGCAAGCAAACTCCTCAATCCCAAGCAGATCGAAGCCAATCGCCGCGCCTACGATGTCTACGATCGCATCGAGCGCGCCCACTTCGTGAAAATGCACTTGATCGACGGTCGTGCCGTGGATGCGCGCTTCGGCTTCGCCGAGTCGGCGAAAAATCTGTGACGCGCGCTCCGCAGCGCGCGCTGCCAAATCCGCCTTCTCGATCGTGTCGAGAATCTTGGTGAGCCCGCGATGGTGGTGCGTCTCTTCCGTCGTCACCTTCACGAAGGTGGCTGCCAGCGTGCCGCGCTTGACCTTTTCCGCGGCGAGCGACCAGCCCTTCACCGGCAGCTTGCGCAGCTCTATCTCGATGCGCGCCAAGTCCGCGCCGGCATCGACCAGCGCGCCCAGCGTCATGTCGCCGCTGATCCCAGAAAAACAGTCGAAATATGCGATCTTCGTCATCGTCGCGAGAAACGATTGATACTATTCTGCGCCCAGCGACAGTGTCAAACTGACGAATTACAACAAGAAGGGCGACCCGGTCGGGCCGCCCTTGAAAAACAGAAACGCGTGCTAAGCACGCCTGAGAAGCAATTCGAAGGTTAGCAGTCCCTCCAGCTTTGCGTCAAGAAATCAGCTCTGGCAGGAGCTCACCCGCTAATCCACGGAGGGAGGCGTGCGCGCTGGGTGTTAACTCCGTAGCCTCGGGATTCACTTCGATGACTCGCGCGCCGGATTCCAGCGCGATGCGCGGCAGCGCTGCCGCCGGATAAACCAGCGAGGATGTGCCCACAACGAGAAACACTTCCGCCTGCCGCGCGGCGCTTACCGCTGCGGCAAATTCCCGCTGCGGTAGTTGCTCGCCGAACCATACCACCGCGGGACGCTGCATCGCTCCGCACCCGCATCGCGGCGGCAGGGGATCGAGCGGCACTTGCTCGTTGGTTTGCTCCTCGCCGCACGCTACGCAGCGCACACGCCACAGGCTGCCGTGCAGGTGAACGATGGCGCGGCTGCCGGCGCGCTCGTGCAGCGAATCCACATTCTGCGTAACCAGCAAGAACTCAGTCGCCCGCCGTTCCAGCTCGGCCAGCGCGCGATGGCCCGCGTTCGGCTCTTTGCCCGCGTGTACCGAGCGCCGCCAGTCGTACCACTCCCACACCATTTGCGGGTCGCGCGCGAAGGCTTGCGGAGTGGCCAGTTGCTCCGGCCGATGATTCCGCCACAACCCGTTCGGCCCGCGAAACGTGGGCAAGCCGCTTTCCGCGCTGATCCCCGCTCCGGTCAGCACCGCCAGCGTCTGCGCTGTACGCAGCCATTCGCGCGCTGTGGCGATCTGTTCGCTCATTGGCAGTCCATAGTCGATAGTCGGTAGTCGATAGTCAAGCTATGCGATCGACTATCGACTATGAACTATCGACTATACCTTCGGTTTTTGACGCTTCCTCGCTGATTCCCTATACTGACTTGTTTTCCCGCTGCTGCGAAGGAGCGCTGTGTATCACATCCTTGAGGCGCGCGTGCGCGAGGCGCTGCGCGCCTTTATTCACACAAAATACGGCGAGCGCGACGTGAACGTGGTCACCGAGCGGCCGCCGCGCATCGCTATGGGCGAGGTGGCCACGCCGGTGTGCTTCGAGCTGGCCAAGCGGCTGAAGCGCGCGCCGCGGCAGATTGCGCAGGAAATCGTCGCGGGAATTGGCCCGGTGGAAGGCGTGGCGCGCTTCGAGGTGGCGGGCGGCGGCTACGTGAACGCGTATTTCGACCGCGCGGCTTTCTTCGCAATGCTGACCGCGCCACAAGTCGAGTCGCCCAACCCGCAAGCTGCAGCGCGCGGCGGCAAAGTCATCGTCGAGCACACCAACATCAACCCGAACAAAGCGGCGCACGTGGGCCACTTGCGCAACACGGCGCTGGGCGACACATTCGTCCGCCTGCTGCGCCACGCTGGCCGCAGCGTCGAGGTGCAGAACTACATCGACAACACCGGCCTGCAAGTGGCCGATGTAGTCGTGGGCTTCCTGCATCTGGAAAAGAAAACGCCTGCCGACCTGCGCGCGCTGACGGCGCAGCCGCGCTTCGATTATCTGTGCTGGGATTTGTACACGCGCGTCACGCAGTGGTTCGAAGAAGACAAGTCCCGCGACGCGGTGCGGCGCGAAACACTGAAGGCCATCGAAGACGGCCACGGCGACGCTGCCGAAGCTGCCGCGATCATCTCCGACGCCATCGTGCATTGCCATCTGCGGACGATGGAGCGGCTCGGCGCGGAGTACGACGTGCTGCCGCGCGAAAGCGAAATTCTCCACCTGCATTTTTGGGACGCCGCATTCGAAAAGCTGAAGCAGAGCGGCGCCGTTCGCCTGGTCACCGAGGGAAAGAACGCCGGCTGCTGGGTGATGCCACTTGTGGAGAATGAGAGTGCGTCGGATAGCGCAGGCACCAACACCGCTGAAACCAGCGAGGAAGACGCGAAGATCATCGTCCGCTCGAATGGCACGGTGACCTACGTCGGCAAAGACATCGCCTACCAACTGTGGAAGTTCGGCCTGCTGGGCCGCGATTTCCACTACAGAAAATTTCACACGCATCCCAGCGGGCACGCGGTGTGGGTCAGCACGGCCGGCGCAAGCGATCCAGCCGCGCCACCCTTTGGCCGGGCCACGGAAGTGTACAACGTGATTGACTCGCGGCAGGCGTATCCGCAGCGTGTGGTGGTGGCGGGTCTGCGCGCGGTGGGCTATGCCGAGCAGGCGGACCGCTCGACGCACTTCGCCTACGAAATGGTGGCGCTTTCGCCGCGTTGCGCCGCCGAGTTGGGCTTTGCGCTTTCTGCCGAGGAGTCGAAGAAGAATTATGTGGACGTGAGCGGGCGCAAGGGCCGCGGCGTAAAAGCCGACGACCTGCTCGACCGGCTGGAAGCCAGCGCGCAGGCGGAGGTGGACGCGCGCCATCCGGACTCGCCGGCTGACGAGCGCCGCGCCATCGCGCACACGATTGCTATCGGTGCGCTGCGTTACTTCCTGCTGAAATACACGCGCGGCGCGCTGATTGCCTTCGACTTCAAGGACGCGCTCAGCTTCGAAGGCGAAACCGGCCCGTATTGCCAGTATGCCGTGGTGCGCGCGCGCAACATCTTCCGCAAATACGCTGAGCAGCAAATCGAACAGCGTCAAGAAACAGGCTCGCGGCTCTTCGCCAGCATGGGAATTGACGTGGCCTTGCCCCCGCCGGCAGCGGCCCAGGCGGCGCTCGTAGGCGAGAGCGGCGATGGTCTCTGGGAATTGCTGCTGCTGGCGGGTTCGCTGGAAACCGAGCTACAGAAGGCGCTGGGCGCGCAGGAGCCCGCGTTTGTCGCCAAGTACGCCTTTCAGCTTGCGCAGGCCTTCAACTTCTTCTATCACCAGCACCACATCCTCTCGGAGGAAGACGCCCAGCGCAAAGCATTCCTGCTCGCGCTCACCGGCATCCTCGAGCGGGAATTGGTGGCCGCGCTCGCGCTGCTCGGCATCGACGCGCCCGGAAAGATGTAGGACAGGCACTCTTGCCTGTCCGCCTTTCGTACTTGATTCGACTTAGGTTTCACTGCTCGGTTGCCCACGCGCGCTCTGCGCGGTCTCCTTTCAAACCGGTTTGCACGGGACCCTTCTCTCGTCTAGATTGAAGGAGATGAATCATCAGTGGATCACCATCGCGACTTTCTTGTGGCACATGGAAGCGCTGCTGGCGAAGTCCCGGCTCGACTCTGCCGGCATCGAATGCCAGCTTGCCGATGAACACGTGGGTCGCATCGCGCCGTACACGTTGGCTATCGGCGGCATCAAGCTGCAAGTGCGGCCCGATGACCACGACGCCGCGCACCAAGTGCTCAACCGCCCCTCCATCGTGAAGTGAAACCGCAGAAGAAGAGCATACTGGCGCTTTCGCGTCATTCCGACTTCCGTTGCAGGCAAGGAGGTGCTAGCCTTCAGCAGCTTGCAGGGTCCCCAAGGCTCACTGATCTCAAAGGAGGCCGCGATGGCGCAACTGAAGAGGATCGAGCTGGGTTCCGCGTTCAAGGTGTGTGCCGTGCTCTACGGAATGATGGGTTTAGTGCTCGGAGCGTTTTTCAGCCTCTTTTCGTTTCTGGGTTTCATGGGCGGCGCCGCGTCGAGAGCGGAAGGATCCGTGGCTTTCTTGTTCGGCACGGCCGCGATTGTGATCTTGCCCATCTTTTACGGGATTCTCGGCGCGATCGGCGGAGTAATTGGCGCGGCCATCTACAACTTTGCAGCCAAGCTGACGGGAGGGCTGGAGATCACTCTCCAGTAGTGAAT